>NZ_VSZO01000023.1 GCF_008312935.1 Roseiconus lacunae
ACAAAACCATTGATCATCGATGAACCGTTAGCGATTCTAGAGATCGCAAAAAACAGTGGGCCTCACCACCGGGCGTCGGATGGCATCGCGAACGTTGGTGATAACGGGGTCGCGGCCAAACATCCTGAACGCAGGAAACAGCAGCACCCGCGACTCCCGTTCATCACATGGTTCGTCGATTTACGGTTGCCGCCGGTATGGAGCTGGACGGTCCAAATCTATTGTAGCGATCGCAGGTTGACGTGGGGCGATCAATCAGTCTGGATCGGGATCAGCATAGTATGTGCAAACCGTGGTACCGGATTCAATCGACATATGATCGATAGGCATGATCGAGTGTCGGGGCGATTCGAAGACTCCACCGTAACAAAGCCGGGAGAGAGCAGGGCCACGAACCAATGATGGCGATTGTTGGGAAGATGAAACGTTTACCAAACCGCGACATCAATAGCGATCACCAGGAAACAGAGGTCGCGTCAACAAGCAATGGGCCGACCGCGGTCACCATATCCGGCTTGTGCGTTAAGCCCAATTTAAGGATCGAATAGCCAACGAACGCGACCCAGCACGACGAACGTTGGTGATAACGGGGTCGCGGCCAAAAATCGTGAACTGAGGAAACAACAGCGCCCGCGACTCCCGTTCACCACATGGTTCG
>NZ_VSZO01000024.1 GCF_008312935.1 Roseiconus lacunae
TGCAGTCTACGAAAAGCTAAAACTTGTGTAGATACCAATGCCCAGTGGGAGAGTGAAATGACTTAAGCCGAATCTTTCGTGTTCAACTGCTTAGTCCTCTGTCTAACCCCAAGGTTCGGGTTCGGCTCATCAGCCCAAGAGTTCAAACTCGGACTGCACATAGGGTTTGCCATTGATCTGAATCGTCAGCCCATGAGTCCCTGGATAAAGCGTAAAAGTGGTCGCATTGGCGTGCAGCTTATGCCGCTTACGGAACGTCTGGGTTTGTTGGGATTCAATCTCCGTCACAGAAAGCTTGAACACTTTGCCTGCGCGATCTCCGTTTGCTTTAACGAAATCGATGACATAGTCAACGATCAAGGCCTCACGACGTTGGGCAGTCACGTCAAATGTAAACTCCAATGTCTCGCCGGGATGTATTTGCTGAATGGATAAGTTGATATCGCCGACTTCGATTTGCGGTTTGGTTCGATAGCCAAGAAAAGTCAGAGTTTTCGAATGGCCTTGCTTAATCAGTGTTCTTAAGGCGTGCTTTGTCATCCACACCAGCTCTTCGGAACTCTGTCGTTTTTCTTTCTTCCAACGTCGAAGCGTCGCGATGACCAAGTCTGGATTTTGCTTTGAAATATCATTGAGATGATTGGCGACGCTACGGGTGACATACCGGGTCGGATCGGCGTATAGCTGGTCAAGCAACGGAATCGGCGTTTCCACCGCAAGTGGTACCTTGCCGGACCATGGCAATGACGGACGCGTCCCTTCGCTTACCAACCGCCGCACATGGTAATTCCGATGCGTTGCCCACTTACCAAGTTCGGCGACAGTTTCATCAGGAAAGTCTCGGATGAATGCTCGGATCGCGTCTTCCATTGAAAAACGTTTGGTAATTTCTTGCAGTGTTTTCAATGATCGACGCAGATGGCGTTTCGACCGTCCGTTGCGTACGACGTATTCGCCGAGTGGCGCAAAGATGAAGTCACCGAAATCGTCATCCGCTAACGCTTCGTCGAGAGGCGGTGGCAATGCGTTGACGATTTGCTCGGTGGCAATTCTGAAGTCCGACGAGAGATGCTTTTCGAGCGTTTCGGCGATCAAAACAATTCGCTGTTTCAGCTCCAGGTTTTTGAGTTTTTGCATCACCTGTCGTACAAAGATGCCCTCTTTGAATTCAGGATCGGCCGAGTGAAATTGCTTCGCCAGATACTCGACGCGATCACGATTGAACAAATGGTCTTTTAAGCTGAAACCGCTCACAATTCTGAATCTCCTTCGGCGACGGTCTAGATCGATTTTTCAGTGTCTTTTTATTTCCGCTGCAAACTTGGTGGCATGTCGGCTCATTGGCAAGGGCGGAATCGACTGAAATCCGGTAAGTTAATGCGATCAGTAACTTGCCTCACATTCAGATTCGCCCGCCATGATTCGCTACTTCACTCTATTCTCGATCCTCCTATTGATCGGTTCGTTGGGTTTCGAAGACTCCACTTGGGGTCAAGGAACTTCCTCGACACTGTCTACTCGCGATACCAACTCCATTGGCATCCGGGTGATTCGAGACGTTGCTTACAAAACAGGATCGGTTTCGGAAGCGGAGCAGACGCGCTGTAAGCTGGACTGGTATCTGCCGTCCACTTCATCGGACACCCCCGCGGGGTTTCCCACAATCGTTTGGTTTCACGGAGGTGGTCTGCAAAACGGCCACAAGGCGGGAGATCACGAAGTTGCGATCGCAAAACGCTATGCAGGCGATGGGATCGCCGTCGCCTCGGTGAATTATCGCTTGTCACCAAATGCGAACTACCCGGCCTATGTCGACGACGCCGCCGCCGCAGTGGCGTTCGTCTACAAAAACGTTCAATCGCACGGCGGAGACCAACGCCGCGTGTTTGTTTCGGGACACTCGGCCGGCGGCTACCTCACCGCGATGGTGGGTCTGCACCCTGAACGACTTTCGAGGTACGGCGTCAAGCGAACCGATCTAGCGGGCTACGTCCCGATCGCAGGACAAATGGTCACCCACTCAACCGTCCGAGGTGAACGAGGAATCCCACGGCATCAACCGATCATTGATGAGGCCGCTCCTTCTTTCCACGTCACCAAGGACGCATCGCCATTTCTATGCTTCGCAGGCGACAATGACCTGCCAGCCAGGTCGGAAGAGAATCGCTATTTCGTCGCGGCGATGAAAGCGGCCGGACACGATGACGTAACATTCGTCGAAGTTGCCGGGCGTGACCATGGTTCGATCGCTAACCGCATGGACGAACCTGGTGACGAAGTCGCGGCGGCGTTAAAACGATTCATCAACCGTGCCGCTCATTAAACGACCGGTTGATTCATGACGTTCTGATCACTTGGTTGCGATTTATCCGCAGCCTTAACGCTTCGTTCTGTTTGAAAGGACGGGTTCGAGTCATCAGCCGACGGGCATTAGCCGCGGTTATTGCACCGAAGCCGTAGTTAACGCCATGTGGCTGAGATTACATTCGAGTTGGAACGAAGCCCTAGTACCCATACTCTTGTAGCGTGTCTTCCTGTTCGTCAAAGTCGACGAGTACCTCTTCGTCGACACGAACCGTCGTGGTCGTGCGGATGGCATAGCGACTGATCGTCGGACGCAGTAGCCAAGACAAGCCACTCATGATCGGCGAGAAGCTGTATAGCGGAACCGCTTCGTACGAGTAGTACTGCACGAAGGTGTCATCTCCGTTGTCGCCTTGCAACCAATCCTGATCCCCATCCGCACCGCCATGGAGGTTGTCTTTTCCGCCCCGACCGTAGAGTTGATCGAGTCCTGGTCCACCCTGTAGATTGTCGCCGAGCATGCTGCCTTCGATGTAATCGTCACCGCCTTCACCGAAGACGATCACTTCCACCGGGACATCAATGTCGGAAAGGACTGCATCGTTTCCGTCGCGACAGAGAATGATCACTCGCTGAACATCATCGAAGCTGTTCTTGTAGCGAAAGTCCTTGTCGGCAAGATCATCCAACTCATCGTCGGTCAACCCGTAGGGCCCGGGGATCTCGCTGTGGTCGTCACTGTCGAACATGAACCCACGGATCACCAAGTCGTCGTCGTCTCGGCTAATCCAAATAAGATCATGTGAATCATCGAGGGTGATTTGCACGTAACCGGTTTCGCTATCGCATTCATCGTCGATGTCGTAGTCGACACCGGCTCGTGTGGTGCCAACAGATGTTGCGAAACAAAGTAAAAACACCGTCAAAGTTTTTCTGTAACCCATGCTTCCGATCCCCGTTCAAAAAAGTGGTTTGGGCGGCCGGACCGCCGTCGATGCCTTGATGATCTGCCAAGCGTCGAGTCAGTCCGTATGTGACGAGCACATCGAAAAGAAGGGCGTTTTTCCCTGGAAAAAACGTGGTAGGACACAGTTTCGGTGTGATCCGCCGCACGATTCCCCGGAACCAAAAACTTTCTTGCAAACGTGGTGACTCAATTGCACCTGCAAAACGGGGGGCAGAGTATACTGGCCCGAGGTCGGACTAAACTTCAAAACATCGAAGCGATGGACGTTTAAAATGTTGTTGCGTGCTTCTCGTCGGGGTTTCACCCTGATTGAGTTGTTGGTCGTTATCGGAATTATCGGAATTTTGGTTGCGTTATTGCTTCCCGCCGTTCAGTCGGCCAGGGAGGCTGCGAGACGCACCGATTGCTCGAACCGTGTACGTCAGTTGGCGCTTGCGTCACAACTCCACCATGACACCTATGGTTACTTTCCACCTGCACGGTACGAATCGCGGCCGGACGCCAATCCGGCCGATCAGTGCGGCCTGGAAACACCGACCTGGTTAGCCCGGGTGATGCCGTTCATCGAGCAAGCCGCGTTGGGCCAGCAGTGGGATTTTTCGAAGCCCTGGCATCAACACCACGAGAACGTTCGCACCGTTGTCCCTGACATTTTTCTGTGCCCCTCAAGACGCAGCGGCGAAAAGCCGGTCGGCATGCGTAGTTTGCGCACGACGGTTGATGGCGGCGGCGGACGTTTGCCCTGCGGTTGCCCCATGCCTGCCCGCCCCGTCGATGTCTCGATGGACGTGCTTGGTGCTCTCTGCGACTACGCAGGCAACCATGGCGATCTGACTCCCGGCGCGATCGGCGAGCCGACAGACTTTTATTTCGGAGGCAACGGGACCGGGGTCATTATCAGTACGCGACCAAACTGCAAATCTGGAAAAGCAGTCAGTCCGCGAGATCGTATTCGAATGGCGTCGGTCAGCGACGGAACATCAAATACGTTTCTCTTCGGTGAAAAGTTTGTGCCGCCGACCAAGCTCGCAACCTTCCCGTTCGATTCGCCAGCCTACGATGGAGATCACCTACCGGCATCATGTCGTCTCGCCGGACCGGGCTTACGTTTGGCTAATGGCCCAGACGATGTCCTTGCAGACATGTTTTCGTTCGGAAGTTGGCACCCCGGTGGTGTCCATTTCGCGTTGGTCGATGGAAGCGTGCAATTCTTTAGCCCCTTCACCGACACGAAGGTGCTCGGCTCTTTGGCCAACCGTCGCGACTCGAGAGTGGTCGAATTGACCCAATGAATAGATGTTGTTCCGCCCACTGCATCGGTTTGCTACTCACTTCACTGCTGTTTGGGCTGGTCGGTTGCGGCCAACCGGTTGGCCCGACGTCGGGACGGGTGACGTTCAGCGATGGGGCACCGGTTCGCTCAGGAAGCATCGAATTTCGAAGCACCGTTGATCGCCAGCGATATGCCAGTCGGATAGAAACCGACGGGTCGTTCCATCCGACAAGCCAAGATGGCGAAGTCGGATTACCTCCGGGAACGTATGACGTCGTGGTCGTTCAAATTGTTCTGACCGAAGACTTGGCCAAGGAAGCACACACGCATGGCGGAACAGTACCGAGGCGTTATGCTGATTATTACACCAGCGGATTAACGGTCGAAGTATCCGAACAGACCGAAACGGTTGACATACAAGTGGACGCCGAAGGCGCGACTTAGATGTCACTCCCCCGGGCCAGGTATGTTAGCGTCGGCCAAATGCGACTACTGTTGGCAATTCCCAGAACTTCTGTCGGTACCGTTTTCTGCTAACAACGACAGCTCGCTGACGATCATAAGTTTTAGGCAACGATGTTGTCTTTGTCCCCAGGACAAGGCCCGAGGACAAGCTCATCGATAACTAGGGGGTTTCATTTGGTTGCTCGTCGAGATCGACGTCGACATCGATGCGTCGGTCAATCTCGTCGGCGGCCCTCTTCGTCGCCTCAACCATCTCCGACGTGTCTTGACGGACACTTTCCGAATCAACACGTACGGTTGGATCGCCGTTGGTATCGTCGTATCGTAACCAACCGATTAGAAACAAGGCGGCAACAACTAGTACCGCGACTAATATCCCACGCATCTTTAAACCTCAACTCTCTATAGACTGAACTTCACTTCGGATCTCACTGCGGCAATCAGCGGAAGCGACTATGCCGTTTGCTCGGCGTGCTTGCCTTCGGCGAATTCTTCGATTGCCTTATCGCAGAACGCTGGTAGGTCGTCGGGGCATCGACTGGTCACCAAACCTTCATCACAGACACACTCCTCATCAACCCATTCCGCACCGGCGTTAATCAGGTCGGTCTTCACACTCGGCCAAGAGGTCACTTTCCGACCTCGGACGACATCTGCCTCGACCAACAACCAGGGCCCGTGACAGATCGCGGCGACAGGCTTGTGCTGTTTAAAGAAATCACGCACGAAGTCCACGGCGGACTCGTTTGTCCGCAATGCATCGGGATTAAACACCCCGCCTGGCAACACCAGTCCGTCGTAGTCTTCCGCGGAGACTTGATCGATTGTCTTATCAACGTTGTGCTGGTCTGCTTTCTCGTCATGGTTAACACCTTGAATCTTGCCTGATTCAAGCGATACCAACTCGACGTCTGCTCCGGCGTTCTTGATTGATTTCCAGGGACGCACCAATTCGCTTTGCTCGACGCCGTCGGTGGCCAAAAATGCGATTCGCTTTCCTTTGAGTGAGTTCGACATGAGTGATTTCCTGTGATGTATCTCGGTGATTTGTTCGGCTTGTTGAACGACGTCTGAATGAAAATGCAAACGCCGTGCCCGGATCGAAAACCGATCGCGAACCGTTCAATTGCAGGGATTTGATGGCCACAAAAACTTAAGCGAATCGGTGGGGGCTCAAGGTGGAAGCTTATCGGCCACCACCCCATTCATTACGCCGGGTGCAGACCCCGCCACGGAAGCAAGTGTCCGTAAGTGCCTGTCACAGCGATTGCCGCGAGAAATCGGCACAGGTGGAACATCCTCAATAACCGTCTTTTAAAGACCTGACGAAAGCCCCTCATCGCTCAGCTTCTGAAACCGCCGAAACCGGTTTGTGATGTCTCTGACATAGAGTTTCCGAGCGAGGTTTGCGCCCGAGTGACGCTTTGCGAAATCTGCGCCGAATGACCGGCGGATCATCGCCTTGGTAGAACGTGACGGTTGTTTGCCTCGAAACGCTACATGCCAACGGACTTATCTCTAGAACTGCACCGTGTCATTGAATCCTTCGAAACGTGTCTTTGATTTTTTCCCATTGGAAGATCGAATCCTTCTGAGCGCCGATGGATTCCATCCCGGTGACGGCGTGATTGACGGAGAGGTCGCCTACCTGGACCAAATGATCGAATCCATGAGAGACCAAGAAGGTCTGTCAGGTACTCCACAAACACCGGAAACGAATGGGGAATCGAATGATGAAGCTGATTCGAACGCGTTGACGGCGGAAGGGCAAGCGAACTCTTCGGATGAGTCAACCACGAAGTCGCTTGAAGTCATTGTCATCGATGCGGGCGTCGATGACGCAAATCAACTAATTTCTGATCTACGCGACCGACGTGACGACGAAACCCAATGGGTGATTGTTGAACTTTCGGCGGACCAGGATGGAGTGAACCAGATCAGCCAGGTTCTTGCCGAGCTTTCGGATGTCAACGCGATTCACTTGCTCAGTCATAGCGATGGGGAAGGTTTACAACTCGGCAATACGACCCTGGTCGAGGATTCACTGACAGGATACGCCGGTGCGATCGCTGGGTGGAGCGATGGGCTCGCCGATGGTGCGGACATACTGATCTATGGCTGTGACCTCGCCTCCACCGAACAAGGTCGATTGCTGATCGATTCTCTAGCTGCATTGTGCCAATGTGACGTGGCGGCAAGCGATGATGCAACCGGACACGAATCACTCGGCGGTGACTGGGACCTTGAATACAACGTCGGGTCGATCCAGACGAACGTGTTTCTTTCAGATTCGGCGAAGGCGACATGGCAAGACACGTTGGCGGTCATTACCGTCACAACATTGGCTGACGAAAACGATGGCAACACCACCGACATCACCAGCCTCAATGCGACCCCCGGAGGATCGGGGATCTCGCTTCGCGAAGCCATCATCGCCGCGAACAACACGGCCGGCCCCGATACGATTGTTCTTGGTGACGGAACGTACGCTTTGACGATTACCGGCCAGCATGAATCGTCCGGAGCCACCGGTGACTTGGACATCACCGGTGATATCACGATCACAGGAAACGGAGCGACTGACACCACGATCAATGCCGCTTCCTTGCTGGACCGGATCTTTCATGTCCAGGTCGGTGGTACGTTGACGATTGATGGCCTTACTCTGACGGGCGCGGCTTCTGGAACAGAGCTTGGTGCCGCCGTTTTCAACGAAGGGACCTTCAATGCCACCGATGTGGTTTTGACCGGAAACAGTGCGACGGGACACAACGGCGGGGCGATCGCGTCGACGGGAACGACCACCCTGGATCGTGTTGCCGTCATCAACAATGCGGCGATCCAAGGTGGTGGCATTTATGTCAGCGCAGGAACGACGACGCTGAATAACGTCACGGTCAGTGGCAATGTCGCCGACTTTGATGGCGGCGGCATTCGCGCGATCAATGGTGGCACGGTCGTGAATATCGATCACTCGACGATCGCCGACAACGAAGGCACTGCCGGAAACGGAGGTGGTATCAGTATCACCGATGCCACGGTCAACCTTAGCAGTTCGATCGTCGCCGATAACATGTCCCAGTTTAGCGGCCAAGATGTCACCGGAACGATTGTCAGCGGAGGCGACAACCTAGTCGAGCACAACACCGGCGTTAGCGGGGCGATCGGAAGCGACATCCTTGGCAGTGATCCTGGATTGTCAACTTTGACGACAATCGGCGAAACGTTCGTCCACACCTTCGATTCATCGAGTCTGGCACATGACGGGGCAACCGGATCAACCGAAGTCCTCGATCAAACCGGGCAGACACGCGATGCGGACCGTGACATCGGGGCCTATGAATTCATCGAAGATCCGACATCGATTGTCGCGACAAGCAACACCGATGGCGGTCTGTCGATCAATGCCGATGGTGGATTTGACACTTACTTGGTTGCCGACGATGGGGGGGCGATCCTGGGCGGCCTGAGCTCGTTTACCTATGAACTCCGGTTCTCCACGACGGACACGACCTCTCAGACACCATTGATGTCTTACGCGTCCGGTACGAGCGCCAATGAAATGTTAGTCTTCTTCGTAAACGATGAAATCTCTTTCCATCTCCGTAACCAAACCCTGACGCTGACCGCGATCAACTACAACACGCTTCGTGATGGAAACCCGCATCAAATCGCGTTGACTTGGGACAATGCCGCGGGTGACTGGGCGTTCTACATTGATGGCTCCGTTGTAGAGAGTGGATCGGGATTCGCAACCGGACATGTCATCGGCAGTGGAGGCACACTCCTGTTTGGTCAAGAACAAGACTCGGTCGAAGGCGGGTTTGTCCAGGAGCAGGTTTTCAAGGGCTCGCTCTATCACGCACGAGTTTTTTCGCAGGTTCGATCTTCCGATCAAATCCACGCGGCCTATCAAACTTCGCTGCCTTACGACGAACCGTCTTTGTTAGCCCAATGGGACTTCACCAACCTTTCCACCGACGGAGTCATTACCGAATCGGTCGAGGGCAACAACCTTTCGGTGCGGCATGTCTCAGGCTACTCACAAAGCCAACCAATACTGAACCTCGCAGTTGATGAAAACGTTTCGGACGGCACTGTCGTCGCGAGCGTTGCCGGAGTTGATCCGGAACGCGAGGCATTGATTGCGACGCTCTTGGCCAGTGATCCGAATCTCGTTTACAGCAGCGAGACCGGGAAATTTTATAAAGCCATTGGATCTGTCTCGGACTGGGCAACCGCCGAATCCAATGCAATGGCTACCAACCTTAACGGAGTTGGCGGCCAACTCGCCACGATCCAAAATGCGACCGAACAAGAAATTCTAGCGTCGTTTGCATCCAACCTAGGTGTGGAATTGTTCCTGGGGGGAACTGATCTCACAGCGGAGGGAACTTGGCGGTGGCAAGCAAATGGAATTGATGCGGAATCGTTTTGGATCGGCCAATCTAACGGTCGTAATGTCGATGGTGCCTACGTTAACTGGCAGTCTGGATCGGAGCCCAATAACAATAGCGGGAATCAGCATTATCTGAGTCTTCAGGTCGATGGGACGTGGGACGACGAAGCACTCAATGGCGGCAATGACAACGGATACATTATCGAGTGGGACGCAGATTCAGTCCTCGATGCGACCCAAGCACTGACCTACACGATGCTGTCACAAACGGTAGCCGGTGCGTTTTCGATTGACAGTGACCGTGGACAGATCATCGTCGCGGACGGTTCACTATTGGACTATGAGTCGAACGCCTCTCACATCATCGACCTACGTGTCACTGACGCCGACGGGAATACGCGTGATGAGAGCTTCACCATCGTTATCAACGACATCAATGAGTCGTTCGCGGTCACTTCCGATCTTTCCAGTGGCATCGAGATCAATCAAGACGGAGGCAATGACGCGTATTTGATCGCCAATGACGGTGGCAGTTTGTTTGCCGGGTTATCCGCGTTGACTTTTGAATCCAGTCTTCGAATCGACGACCAGAATTCGTCCCCGACATTGTTTTCGTATTACGTCGGCGGCGATGAAGCGCAATTGCAGCTCAACACGTCTGACCAGCTTGTGCTACACCTTAACGGTAGTAGTATCACTTCAACGAACGCTTTCTCACAGTTGGTTGATGGCGATGTCCATCACGTTGCGGTCACTTGGGATAACACGCACGGTGACCTGCAATTTTATATCGACGGAGAGCTCGCGGAATCGTTCAGCGGATTTCAGGCCGGCACGACTCTCGACGGAGGAGGCGAATTCGTTCTCGGAAATGATCAAAGCGGTTTGGACTCAGGCTATCAAGCCGATCGATCTCTACACGGAACGTTCTACGACGTCCGACTTTGGAACGAGGCCCGCAGCGACGCTGAGATTTCGCTGAACTATCAACACAAACTCGATCTTACCCCGGCGGAAGCAACCGCATCGGGTTTGATCGCCAATTGGCAAATGGTGTTCAACGGTTCGAGCGAAGTGATCGACATCGTCAGTGAGGGGACAACGAACAACCGTTTGCAAGTCAGCCATGCCAGCGGAACGGGCTTCAGTCCAAGCACTGCGACAGCCGATCTCCATGTCTCTGAAACTAGCACGAACGGAACGTCCGTCGGATTCATTGTCCCAAGCCAGTCGGCCCCATCGGTAGATCTGGTTTCTGACGGGCTGTTCCTCGAGGCCACGCCGTCATCGGACCAATATGGCGTGACGGGGACGTTCGGCGATTGGAGCGTGAACTCGGGTAGCATCGATTTGTTCGCGACCAGCAGTTGGGAATCGCGATTCGGAGGCCGAATGGTCAACCTTGATGGTGGCTCTCCGGGATCGATTAGCCAATCGATCGCGACGACAGCGGGAACACAGTACCAAGTCGTCTTTAGCCTGACCGGTGATTTTAGCGGCGGCGACCCGATCAAAGATTTGCGTGTCAGTGCCGATGGCCAATTCGAGGATTTTAGTATCAGCGAAAACTCACACTGGAGTTGGGGCAATACCCAGGCATTAGAGTCTCGTCAGTTCACATTCACCGCAGATTCGGCGTCTACCGAACTTACATTCGCTTCCCTTGAATCAGCTGGAAGCCTGTATGGTCCCTACATCGGTGACATTCGAGTGATCGAGATCCCGGCAGCGATCACGACGATCCTTGATGCCGATGGATCGCTTCAGTACGACACCAACACACACAAGTTTTATCGCTACGTCAATGTGAACGAACAGTTTTCGAGCGCACAAGCGAATGCGATTGCGGCAACGGTGAATGGCGCATCCGGACAATTAGTGACGATCCGCTCAGCGTACGAAAACGATCTTGTTCACCAAATGATCAGTGACGATATTTGGATCGGGGCGTCCGACGAATCCAGTGAAGGCGACTGGCGGTGGCTGCAAGGAAACACAGATGCCGATGCTTTCTGGTCGGGTGGCATCGGTGGAACCGCAGTCGATGGTCACTATACAAACTGGAACGGTGGCGAACCGAACAACACCACTTCGGTAGATCCTAATGGCGAAGACGCAGCCGAAATGTTTGCCGGCAGCGGTCGGTGGAATGATCTTCCCGACCATCCGGCACGTACCCAAGGCTATGTCATCGAATGGGATGCAGATCAAGTCTTGTCCGGGTATACCTTTGCGTTGACTGATGACGCGGGTGGACGCTTTTCGATTGATGCATCAAGTGGCGAAATCATCGTCGCCGATGCATCGCTACTGGACTTCGAAACCTTCTCTTCGCATACCATCACCGCAGAAGTCACCGATGCTTCGGGGGACACTTACACCGAAGTCATGACGATCGCGGTCGATGATGCACCGGGAGACGCACAGTTTACCATCCCGATCGGACAATCGTTCGACGAAGACACGACGTTGGTGTTTTCAAATGCGAACGGCAATGCGATTGTACTGAATGATGGATCATCACAAACGCCGACGCTCACGACGACGTTGAGCGTCTCGAGCGGTAACTTAACCTTGGCGTCGACGACCGGGATCACCTTCCTTGCCGGAACGAACAACGGCGAGTCGATTCTAACGATCGCCGGGACCGAGACAGCGATTAACAATGCCCTGGATGGTTTGCAGTACGATCCGATCGCCGATGACAACGGTTTCGAATCGTTGGTGATTTCAACCGGATCAACACCGATCACCGAAGGCAATCTCTATGCCCGATACGAATTCGAAGATGGATCGCTGATCGACCAAAGCGGCAACGGATACGATGGGACTGCGATTTCAGACCCCGCCATTGCCGTCGATGCCAGCCGAGGCGATGGCATTCAGCTCGATTCCAATGACGGTGTCTCGATTGCCGGCGGCACGAGTGGACTTGCCGATGAAGTCACGATCGCCGCCTGGGTCAACCTCGATCCGGCGCAGCAAGACGCGGTACTTTTATCGCTCGGGGATGAGTTCTATGTCACCTTGGATGTGTCCGCACCCGGGGGAGGCTTAGGGATCACGGCGGGGGCGTTCAGCAGTACGACATCGAATCCGGCACACGAGATCGCCGGCGACGGATGGCATCACATCGCAGCGACCATTGACGATGTCGCCGATCAAATCACGCTTTATCTTGATGGCGTTTTGATCGCCACCATTGACACCAGCTTAGACATCGACTGGGGAACGGCCCCCAGTCCCAACGTCACCATCGGCGGCCTTGCTTCCGGCGCGATGCCGCTGGTAGGAAGTCTTGATGATGTTCGCATCTACGATGCAGTGCTGAGTGAATCTGAAGTCATCGCCGTGATGGGTGACCAAGGTCATTCGATCGCAACGGTTGGCATGACGGTTCGTGCGATCAATGATGACCCGGTCAACGCAGGCAGTTTGCCGTCGGATATTTTGGTCACGATTGACACGCTCAGCAATGTTAATTTGACCGACGTCGACTTTAGCGATGTTGACGCCGGATCAAATGCAGTGACGGTCACACTCGCCACGACAACTGGCGGTGAGTTAACGGCGTCATCCGGCGGAGGCATCCTGGTTGGTGGTTCCGCAAACGCGAGGACATTCACCGGCTCGATCAGTGATCTGAATGCCTACTTCGATGATGTAACGAACATCCGATATCAACATGGGACACCGGGAACAACCGGCAACGATGCTGACACGCTGTCGCTGACGATCAATGACGGAGGTAACACCGGAACAGGCGGCGGTGGAAACGTCGCTCTTGGCTCGGTCAATGTCGACATTAGTCCGCCGAACCAAGCTCCAGTGCTCTCGCCATATGGTCCCGTGTACAACACTTCGGAGGATGCGGCCCCGCTGACCGCTTCTGTGGGGACTGTGCTTTGGTCAAGCATGTCCGATCCCGACCCAGGGTCCGTCGAGGGAATCGCGGTGTTTGGGTTTACTGGAAGCGGCGGAACACTGGAATACAGCCTGGACGGTTCCAACTGGTTCGCGTTCCCATCCGTTTCTTCGACGTCCGCATTGTTGCTTCGCAGCAGCGACCAATTTCGGTTCACACCCTCAACCGAAAACGGCGGTGTCTTGCAAGTCGACTATCGAGGTTGGGACCAAACATCGGGAACCGCTGGGACGCTTGCCGATACATCAATCAATGGCGGATCAACGGCCTACAGCAGTGCTTCCGATCGTGTCCAGGTCAACCTTACAAGTATCAACGACGCACCGGTGCTGGACAACTCTGGCACGATGACGTTGACGACGATCAGCGAAGATGACACCAACAACGCCGGTGACTCGGTCGCGTCGATCATCGCTTCCGCCGGAGGCGACCGCATTACCGATGTTGATACCGGATCGGTCGAAGGCATCGCGATCACCAATCAAGACAACGGAAACGGAACCTGGCAATACTCCACCAACGGAGGGTCCACATGGTCCGACTTTGGTGCCGTCAGCGACAACGCCGCGCTACTGCTGCGCAGTACCGACTTGGTGCGATTTGAACCCAACGGAGCGAACGGAACGTCCCCCGACTTTACCTTCCGCGCCTGGGATCAGACCACAGGATCCGCCGGCGCGAAAGTCGATGCCAGTACCAACGGAGGCACCACCGCGTTTAGTACCGCTACCGAAGCGGTTTCCATCACCGTCACGGACATCAATGACGAACAAGTCATCGCGACCAATACCGGGGCCACCGTCGTGGAAGGTTCCAGCGGAAACGTGATCTCCAATACACAGCTTCGCACAACGGACGCCGATCACAGCAGTAGCCAACTCGTTTACACCGTCGATTCGATCCCTTCGTCAGGAACGCTGTACCGAAACGGAGTGGCCTTGGCTGCGACCGACACGTTCACCCAAGCCGACATCGATGCCAATCTGATCACTTACACTCACGACGGATCGGAAGCCTCGTCTGACTCGTTTAACTTCACCGTCGACGATGGTACTGGCGCGTCGTCTAGTGGAACGTTCACGCTCGGCATTACAAACGTCAACGACGCACCGGTTGCCGCATCGATCGAAGGCACAACGCTGAACGCTCCCGAAAACGGCTCCCCAGTTGCTGTCACATCGACACTCACTGTCAGCGATGTCGACGATGCAAATCTGGAATCAGCGACGATTCAAATCACGGGAAACTATTTCGCTGGCGAAGATTTGCTGTCCTTTACCAACCAAAACGGAATCACCGGATCTTGGGATGCAGGTTCAGGTACGATGACATTGACTGGGACCGCATCGGTCGCCGACTATCAAACTGCGTTGCGCAGCGTGACGTACGAAAATCTCAGTCTATCACCGAGCACCCCCGACCGAACCGTTTCCATCGTCGTCAACGACGGATCGATCAATTCGAACGCTCAAGCGAGAACCGTTTCGGTCTTGCCGGTCAACGATGATCCGACAAATACGGGTAGCTTGCCGGCTGACGTCACGGTGGTCGAAGACGTGAGAACTTCCATCGATTTATCACTGATCGATCTCGATGACTCCGATGCGGGATCAGCCGATCTGACACTCACGCTGTCGACCTCGACAGGTGGCCTGCTTTCGGCGACCAGTGGCGGAGGCGTCGTGATCACCGGTGACGGAACCGACACGTTGACACTGGTTGGATCGCTCAACGACCTGAATTCGTTTTTGGACGTGGCGACAAACCTTGAATACCTTCACGGGACTGCCAATACCTTCGGCGATGATGCCGATACCATCTTGGTCGTGATCAATGACGGGGGTGCGAGCGGAAACGGCGGAGGCGGCGATGTATCGCTCGGATCGATCAACGTCGATATCACCGCGGTCAACGATACGCCGACGGCAAGCGGCGAAAATTTCGAGGTGCGCTCGCCGGATACTGAGCTTTCGATTGACACTTCCGGGTTGATCGTCAACGACACGGACCTTGACGGAGACACCTTGTCGGTCGTACTCGTTTCTTCGACCAGCAACGGAACGCTTTCGCTAGAACCCGGTGGCGTACTGCTTTACACTCCGGCGTCCGGTTACATCGGCACGGACACGTTTTCCTACCACGTGACCGATGGCTCGGCGACGAGCAACGTGGTCACGGTGGTGATCGATGTCGAAATGGCGGCCCCCTACACCCCGCCTACGACCACCCCAGATTCGGAAGATTCGTCGAGCGAAGACTCCGACACTGAAACGGAAAACGAAGAATCGGAGTCGGAATCTGAATCGGAAGAATCGACTGAGATGGAGGAATCCACCAGCGAAGATTCTTCCAGCGAATCATCCTCGCAAAGCGCGGATGCTGCCGCCGCCGTTCCACCTCCTGCCGAAGCTGCTGGTCAAGTCAATACGAGCGAAGCTGGGGTGGCACCCGGCAAACAAGGTGAAGCGGAACAGGAAAAAGAATCTGCCGAGGCGGCCGAAGAAGCCGAGCGTGAACGGATCGAACGAATCTCGTCAACCTATCAGTCATCGCGTGGCTACGGTTCCGGTGATGGCGCGTTCAACGCCGAGTTGGTTCAATTGGATCGCATCCTACAAGAAGACCTGCGTCAAGCGATTATCTGGAGTCAATGGGATAACGCCGATCGGTACGGTGACAATTCGATGGCTTCGGTGCAGTACGCAAGTTTCGCGAGCGCTGGGATCGGGATGTTCTCCGTCGGCTATGTGATGTGGGCGCTCCGCGGTGGTGCGATGGTTGGTGTGTTCGCTTCGGCCCTGCCGGCCTGGCGATTCATTGATCCGATCGCGATGCTGTCGGCCTACCGTGACTTCCGAGACAATACCGAAGACGGATTGGAATCACTGATCCGAGTGAAGAACTAGGACGACACTCGCATGACGTGATCCCGTGGTCATTCATGCGGGCGACTCCAATTCAGGCTATGATCTCTGTCCTGAACTTTCTTCGCCCGCAATCAGTGATTGAAATGACAACGTCCTTGGGATCACCCGTGAAGTATCTCGCGTCGCAATTCACCGGCATGTTAATCCCGGTGATGCTCTGCGTCGGCCTCGGGATCACGCACGCTTCGGCCGACCAGCCCAACGTGGTGTTTCTGCTTGTTGACGATTTGGGATTCATGGATGTTGGCGTCAATAATCCCGATTCGTTTTACGAAACCCCTAACATCGATCGTCTCGCGGCTTCGGGTACCAATTTCAGCAACGGGTATGCGGCCAACCCCGTGTGCTCGCCGACGCGTTACAGTCTGCTGACCGGCCGGTATCCAAGCCGGATCGATGCGACGAATTTCTTTGCCGGAAAACGTGAAGGACGATTCAAGCCCGCAGTGCTGACCGATCGCATGCCGCTGAGCGAAATCACGCTTGCCGAGCGATTTCAATCGGCGGGCTATCGAACGATATTTGCCGGAAAATGGCACCTCGGCCCGACCGAAGAATTTTGGCCCAAACACCAAGGCTTCGATGTCAATTACGGCGGTCATCACCGAGGCGGCCCTTACGGTGGGAAGCGATATTTTTCGCCTTACGGAAATCCGCGACTGAGCGATGGCCCCGATGGCGAGCACTTGCCGATTCGACTGGCCAAGGAAACAGCTGGCTTTATCGGCAAAGACACCGAACAACCATTCTTCGCCTACCTTGCGTTTTATAGCGTTCACACGCCTTTAATGGCCCCCAAGGCGTTGGTCGATAAATACACCGCCAAGGCCAAACGTTTGGGACTCGATCAACGGCCAGCATTTGCCGATGAAGAACAGGTCTGGCCCGATGCCAAGAAGCCACGTCGCGTTCGTACGCTGCAAGCCCATGCAACGTATGCCGCGATGGTCGAGTCGATGGATCGTGCCGTCGGGATCGTGCTCGACGCAATCGATGAAGCGGGCATGACCGACGAAACGATCGTTTGCCTGACATCGGATAACGGCGGACTGAGTACCTCGGAAGGTTCGCCGACCAGCAATCTTCCGTTGCGAGGTGGAAAAGGCTGGGTGTACGAAGGCGGCATTCGCGAGGCCTTCATGATCCGTGCCCCGATGATCGACGAACAGCCGTCCCTTTGTGATCATCCGGCGATCAGCGTGGACTTCTTCCCGACGTTACTCGATCTGGCAGGAATCCCAGCAGAGCAAGATGCGCCGATCGACGGGGTCAGCTTGGCGCCGCTTCTTCGTGGTGAAAAAACACTTGAGCACCGATCTCTGTTCTGGCATTACCCCCATTACAGCAATCAAGGCGGTTTCCCAGGTGGCGCAATTCGCGAAGGCGATTGGAAACTGATCGAACGATACGAAGACGGTCGCGTTCATTTGTACAATTTGGCCAACGACATCGGCGAAACGAATGATGTCGCCAAGGATCATCCCGATCGAGTCGAGGAAATGCGATCGCGATTGCATCAATGGTATCGCGACGTCGACGCTAAGTTTCTTCGCGCCAAAGACAACGGGCCCAACCCCTTCTCGCCCCATTAAGGCGGCGGCGCTAGCGGCGGGCACGGCACGCCCCTGGGATCTGCACAGGCCCAAGGAGATCATGTTCGGCGCACGATTACCGAATCAATCTTGAAGGCACTGATCAGTAGACGACTCCCATGTTGATTTTTGATGCTCATTTAGATCTTAGCCTCAACGCGATCACCTACAATCGCGATCTCCGTCAGAGCGTTCGTCAATTACGGGCCAGTGAACAGGGCGAAGGCCTACTGGCCGGCTGGGGATGCAATACCGTCGCATTCCCCGAAATGCGACAAGCGGGAATCGGTTTATGTGTCGCGACCCAGCTGGCTGGCTGTATGAAACCTGCCGCCGCGGGTGGCGGATGGAATTCACCGGAACAAGCCCGTGCGATGACCCAAGGCCAACTTGCCTGGTATCGGGCGATGGAAGATTGCGGCGAACTACGGCAAATTCGCTGCCTACCCGATCTGGAACAACACCTCGAACAGTGGAACCGGGACCCGACGACGACACCGATCGGTTACATCCTCAGCCTCGAAGGTGCCGACTCACTTCGCACGATCGACGACCTCGAAATCTCGTTCGAACAAGGACTGCGAGCCCTCGGACCGGCACACTACGGCATCGGTCGATATGCGATGGGCCATGATCAAGACGGCCCCTTATCACAGCCATGTCGTGAATTGCTTTACGCGATGGATCGTCTGGGGATCATTCTCGATGCGACTCATCTTTGCGAGCGCACTTTCTTTGAGTCGCTCGATGTATTCACCGGACCGGTCTGGGCCAGCCACCATAATTGCCGAGCGATTGTCGACGATCCGCGTCAACTTTCGGATCAACAAATCCGCTTGTTGGCTAGCCGTGATGCGGTGATCGGCGTCGCATTCGATATTTGGATGGGTGTTCCAAACTGGAAACGCTTGGTTTCCAATCACGACAGTTACCCTGGCGCGAATATGGAAGCACTCACTCGACATGTCGATCACATTTGCCAACTTGTTGGCAGCGTCGATCACATCGGGATCGGGACCGACCTAGATGGAGGCTTCGGCACCGAGCAAACGCCGTCGGACTTGGACACGATCGCGGACCTCAAGATGTTCGTCGATCTACTGAAACAAAAAGGCTACTCTGACGATGACTTAGAAAAGATCTGCCATCGAAATTTCTTACGTGTCCTTCGCACCGCATGGAAACGCTAACCAGTTGAACGCGAATGATTCGGCTTAAGTCATTTCACTCTCCCACTGGGCATTGGTATCTACACAAGTGCGAAGGGGAGAGCTTTGGCTTTGAGCCGTTTGAGTGTACC
>NZ_VSZO01000025.1 GCF_008312935.1 Roseiconus lacunae
ACCACGATTGCGATCAACAGGCGACAGAGGGTCCGTTGCCAATGGATGGGACGGTACGTGAATCAATACGGTGAACCAGGAGCGACAGCCAAACTGCAACATCAGGTGCGATCAACAGGCGACTACTGTTCCGTCGCCAATCAATGGGCCCGTACGTGAGTCATCCAGCACGACGAAAGTGACTTGCGCTGCGAATCGCCAAGCCATCATCCGATTGGAGACGATGATCTATCAACCCGTGACATCAAGAGCGATCACCAGGAAACAAAGGTCGCGTTACGACGCGATGGGCCCAATTCCAGCCACAACGACAGGCATCGGATCTGATCCGCATTCGAGGGTGAATGAACCAACGAACTTGAAGTAGCACGACGAACGGTGGTGATAACGGGGTTGCGGCCAAGCATCGTGAACTCAGGAAACAGCAGCGCCCGCGACTCCCGTTCATCACATGGTTCGTCAGGCTATGTTCGCCGCCGGCTGGAAGTTGGACGGCGCAAAATCATTGTAGCAATTCCAGAATGACCGGAGCGTCAACATCAGTCAGAATTCCGACATCAAACCGCAACACCAAGAGCGATCAACGAGCGACAGAGGTATCGTCGGTATTGGATGGGCTGGTATGTGAGTCTATGCGATGGGATATGTTCGACAACCAAACCGCAACATCACGTGCGATCAATAGGCGACTGATGTCACGTTGCCAATCAATGGGCCACTACGTGAGTCATCCGGCACGACGAAAGTGACTTGCATTGCGAATCACCAAGCCGTCATCCGGTTGGAGAAGATGATCTATCAAACCGTGACATCAAAAGCGATCATCAGGAAACAGAGGTTGCGTCACGAAGCGATGGGCCATGTTCCAGCCACAACGACAGGCGTCGGATCTGATCCGCATTCGAAGGTGAATGAACCAACGATCGTGAAGTAGCACGACGAACGCTATCGATCACCCGGCCGCCGTCAGGAGACCGACCACTTCAATGATCCGCGCGCGGCGGCTCGGTGTGCATCGAATGGTTATGCCCGAATCTCTTTGCGAAATGTGGAGACCTGTGAAGCCGCAAGGAACACTCTGACATTGTAAGTGCATGCGAGGAGCACTCCCAGCAGTCCTCCAAGGTATGTGAAGTTGTGGATCATTCCCGCTCTTCGTAGCGCGACTGAATCCTGGATGAGATTGCCGTACAGAATGAGGGGGTCACTCCCCGCGCGATCCAACGCTAGAAACGATAGCCCGAATGCCACCAGGCCGGATATTGCCGCGGTCGCGACAACTAACGCAATAGCACGCAACTGTGTGCGGAAATAAGAAGCATTGTCGCGAATCAGCATTCCCACTATCAAGACAACCGCACCGGCAAAGACGCCGACCCACCAAGATGCCTGCCAACCAACGATCGCGGCTCCCCACCGATTGCGATCTGACAAAGGAATCTCAAATTGATGAAACTTAAACTGGTGAAAATACTCTGGGGATACTACGTAGGTGAATTGGTTGTGAAGTGCACCGTAGAGGCCCGACAGTACTACCGATGCGAAGAGCAATATGGTGAAGTGAGTCAAACGCATCGGTCGCTACTTGTCTGGCATAACGGCACGCGTCACCGGGTACGCGCGAAAGATTCTCAATTCTAAGGCCGCCAACTCGCGTACTCCGGTGCACGCGATGGTTACCAGAATACCCGCCGCTCGATCATCCCGCGGAATGTTCAATCGCAGCAACAATTTCCTCGTCGGCAGTCCCACTGAGAAAAATCACCGGTTCGGAGTCGTTCCCGCCAGGATATAGGACAAACGCTGGTATCTCAACAATTCCAGTTTCCGCCAGTCTCTGAAAGTCACCGCTGTTCGCATCAGTCAGGTCAGCGGACATCACCGCAAGTTGAAATGCGGCAAGCGACTGTGCAATGGATGGGGAAAGCAGCCCGCCCCTGTGATTAGCGCCAACCGTCCAGTTGGCAAAGTAGAGAATCGCGGTCGGTTCACCATTCAGTTGTCGAGCTGCAACTTCGTCGGGTGAGTAGGGAATCCATTGGATCAATTTCGGTTGGATCGGGTCCCATAGAAAAATCCCGCCTACTAGACAAACCGTTGCGCAAACGATGAGCCATGGCAACAATTTTCTCGGGCCGCTGAGTATCTGTTCGGTTGAAGGTGAAGGTTCCATGTCACCTCAATCTGGTAACGGCGGCGGTAACCGAGTCGCCGCCAAAAAACTATGATTTCAAAAAACGCATCATCGGCGACTTCGGTTCACCGCTTGGTTATCCCATGGTTTTGGCGGAGACGTCGAACCCGCCAATCGGATTGCATTCGTTGTCTCGTACATCAATATAGCAATGTTCGACCGTGTAGCATCCACCGTTTTCGATGATCTGAAGAAGTGGTTCATATGGCGATGCCAGTGTTGCAGTTGCAGGATGGGCGACGAAATTTACATGCATTCGGTGAGTGATAAGGTAATGCGGATCGTCGGTCGCGGCTGCGTTCGAGTATTGTTCCGGCGATTTGAAGTCGGCATCCAGCAGCCTTACGAGATCACAGAAACGTCGCGGCTTAATTCGAAGACCGTCGGCCGCGATCCGCCAACGGTCGCGAAACAATACCGCAGTTTCTAGAAATTGTTCGCGAGTCCAAGTCATGGCATCACTGCGCATAGAGTGGGATAACGATAACGATCACGTGGTCGCCGCGAACGAATCACCACTTCAATAAATTCAGCTCGGCGACTCACGTGCATCGTCTGGTTCGCCGGCTTCACCACCAACCGGGTTGGGTATCACATCGTCACCGTCCGCGTATTGTACGTTGTCATAGTTCACGACCGGAATACGGCTTGGGAAGTGCAGGAGTCAAAGCATGCCAATCGCAGTCAGAACAAGTCCGCAAGCAACGGCAATTGCAGCCCAACGACGAGCATTGGCAGCGATTCCAAACGGGCCGAAAAATGTGACAACCTTGGCGGAGCCGAATCCAGGATATTCGACCGTTTGAATGACGGTGCCGTCATCAAGCACGCTTTGCATCGTCGCGACATCAGCATCGGGATCGTCATCGATCGTATAGATTCCGCTAGCGTGAAATACCGAAGCGGCGACGAGGAGCAACGGAATCGCCAATGCAGCAAAAATAAACCAGATCGGAGCTGAGAAGATCGCTGACATTGCGTTTACTGTTTCATGGTCGGCGAACGATAACGATCACGTGGCCGCCGCGAACGACTAACCACTTCAATGCCCTCAACTCGGCGGCTCACGTGCATCGTCTGGTTCGCCCATTTTCGTTAGCAGCGGGAATAGTCAAACTCAGGCGTTCGATGCTGAATCAGCTCGCCGAA
>NZ_VSZO01000026.1 GCF_008312935.1 Roseiconus lacunae
AGCCAAAGCTCTCCCCTTCGCACTTGTGTAGATACCAATGCCCAGTGGGAGAGTGAAATGACTTAAGCCGAATCTTTCGTGTTCAACTGCTTAGCACCGGTTGGGTACGTGGGGGTATGGTATTCACTCAACCGTGGCTAACGCCATTCGGCTAAACCTAAAATCGAATTGGAACGAAGCACTCCTACCGTCCCTTCAAGACTTTGATCCTTAGCCGGAACCTGCTAGTGTTGGCGACTTGGTCGCAGAGGTAGGCATTGCGTGGTGGCTGGGGCATTTCCGCCTGCATTCGGTCCTTGCATTAGCAGTCGTTAACATAGTTGATTCTATACGAGTGACCGACAGTAGATTCCGAATGAAACAAAACCAACTTGCTGTCCTATTGACGTTGTCGTGTTTATTCACGGCTGGCTTTTGCGCCAATCGCTGTTGTTATTCACAAGACGCGCGATATCGCATTCAGCTCGAGCCACGCCAACGTGCTGCGGCAAATGATCCAGAGACTCGCTGGTACGCCTCGCCGGTCAAGACGGTCACTGGCGTCGTCGAACAGATCGACGAGCACCAAATCTCTATTCTTGTTGACGGCCAAACCATCGCCCAGCGTCACTCGGCGGCACGGTTAATTTCGATTGAGCCCCTCGACCTTCCCGACGATCAACGACAAGCGATCGATGCGTTTGGCCGGCAAGCTTATACCGATGCCTTAACCGGATTGATTCGCAGCGTCAGTGAAAAAGAGGTCTCGCAACGACCGCCGGTTTGGCGTCAGCAATGGCTGTCGATGCTGGCTTCTCAAGCAGCGATGCGAAGTGGACGTGGTGAGATTTCGCTTGAACTTGTCAACCAACTCGATTCGCGTCCGCTTCCCCAGGTCGTCGTCGCATTGCTACCGATCGATTGGACCGGCACGGCCGAGGCGACATTGTTTGATTCGGCAGCGAAGATGGCTTCATCGCCGTCGCTGGCCGTCAAACTCGTCGCCGCAAGCTGGTTATTGCGATCTCCCAAGTACCGCCCGGCTGCTGAAACGGCGATCAAACGGCTATCAAAGCAAAGTGATCGTCCCGTCATCGCGATGCTCGCCACCCAGTTGGCGTGGCAAACAAATTCACCGGCGAAGCTGAGTGAGGACTTTGGCGTGTGGCGATCATCAATCGATTCGTTGCCAATGTCACTGCAAACGGGGCCCCTGATCTTAATCTCTTCCACTGCCCGCCGACTCGGGCTGAAAGACGAATCGAAAGCCCTGAACCTATCGCTGATCCACGCGGCCCCAACCTGGCATCCTGACTTACCAACTGACGATCGTCGGTAAACCCACGTGATCGCGATGTTCGTTTCTTTTTCATCGGGTTCTGTTAAGGGAACTAGCGAAACTCTTCGCAGGTGTTGGTGAAAGGCAATTAAGCCGACTGAAAATCACCTTCCACTGCTCGGAGAGAATCATGACAATCGCCACCCGTTCAAACGCAACCCTGTTCGTCGCACTCGTCATTTCCAGCTTTGTCGCGTCCAGTGCTTCGGCACAATCCGCCGGATCATGGGTCGATATTGGCCGTGGAAAGGTCGGTGCCGGAAGTAACGCTAAGGGAATGTTCCAATTTGGAAAGAGCCGAGCAAGCAGCAAAAATGGCGTCGACTTTGGCCACGGGTTCGCCGTCGGGGCGGGCCCCAATGGCATTGCGTTGAGCAATTCGGTTGGTGTCGGCGGTGGTCCACTGGGAGCCGCCCACAACGTGCAACTGAACATCGGTCGTGGCGGTGCCCACGTCAGTCACGGCGGCGTCGTCAGCCAAGGTGGAAATCGTCGCGTGATCAGCGGCGGCCAAACAGGAACGCGTTCCAGCGGTCGCGTCTACGGGGGCAGTACGTCGACCGGATTTGGCAATCGCACCAAAACCTATTCGAAGAGCCGAACCACCAATTTTGGCTCAGCCGGAAGTTACTATGGCAGTCAACCAACCTCGTCGAACCGCCGCATCATTCGTACCTCGGGGCGCCGGTTTCGCCGCTAGTCCTTCGTCGAACATCGATTTCAAGGTTTCACAATGAGGCTGGTGTTTCGCGTCCATCGAAATTTTTGGCGCGAAACACCAGCCGATGTGCGTTAGCACCGGTTGTCCGCAGACACGACGGAAGTCTCAATCAACCGTGGCTAACGCCATGCAGCGAATGAGAAGATCCCAAGATAAATCAGCCGATGTGCGTTAGCACCGGTTCCGTGAACAGGCGTAGTCTGCACTCAACCGTGAAGATCGCTATTTCGCAAGTCACTCGTCAATCGAACTGGCCCTGATTCGTGAATGCAATGCCGACGACGATGCGGATGGGGACAGTGATGCTTCTGGGGCAAACATAACGCCTCTCAAAACAACGACGGCGACGAGGTCTAAATGGTAGACTATTGCATCAACGATGACTTTCGTCGCAGGCATGAGATCTGCTGTGCTGTGATCTCATTGTTTGGTTGTTTTATATGCCCCAACACTGGAATTGGCTTTGATGAGGGAATTGCCGTTCAGCCGCAGATCTTGCTGTCAGATTATGGCGGGCGGCATCGTAGCCGCACCGTCTAATGTCCTTGGATACAAGTCGTTAAGTAATGACCGACGATGGCAGCGAAGCCAACGATGGTTGCTCGATCAACAATCTGATGACGGTGGGTGGCATTCAAAGAACTACCGAGACCTGGAAGATGGGTTGGGAATGACAGCTCTGGTCTTGTATGCGTTGTCTCAGCGACGAACGTCAAACGAATCGGAACCAGCCGATGCGACACGCCGTGGGATTTCGTTCCTGGAAACGCGTCTATTGAAAAGACTCAACGACACCTCGGCGGACACGCCACTCAGCCGAGAGAATTACACAATCGCGCTGTTATTGGCAGCCTTGCGACCCTACGATGAAGTGGTCTTTGCTGGTCTAACTCAAAAGCTCGCAATACGACTCAAACAACGCCAACGGAAGCACACTCACGACTCCGAAATGAGCCGAATGAATGCCGGGGGATGGGGCTTTTCTGATTCGCCAATGCGAGATTCTGTCTCCCAGGCATCTGCCAATGTCTCTGTCACCGCTTATGCTCTCGAAGGACTCCAGGCCGTCGGCGCGTTAACTGATGTCATTCAGACCGCCGTATTGCGATTCATCGACCGGTGTCGTTCGAGAGAGCGACTCACCAAATCGATCGGTTATTTCTTTACACCCAACCCTAATGATCCGCTTAATAAAGCAGGAAGTAGACGTACTTCAAACGGCGAACTTCATGCCCGAGCGTATCGATCCGCGACGGCAGATGCTCTGGTTTGTCGATTGATTTGCCTCAAGCAACATCAAGATCCGACCACCCAGGCGATATTCAAATATTTGTGCCAAGACTTAAGGGAGTACCTAACTCAAGTTGACACTAAAAGTCATTCTGTCGATGTGCTTCGTGGGATCGATTTCTATCATGCCGCGTCATTGGGAAGAGTGTTGCGACTCAATCCGGAACCGCAGCTGCTTAAGCTGCAATTAGAGTACTTGAGGGCACTCGAATCATGCCGGCAAGACGCCGGGCAGTACTTTAGCCCCTATCCCTGGATGCGTGAAAACGATCCGTTAATTGCAACGTCGTTTGTTCTCATCGCATCGGCAGCTTTAGCGACACCGTAGCGAAGCATTACTGCCAATTTGCAAGCGGGCGATATTGGCTGCAGCCCCCAGTTTCCCCGGATGGAGTGAAACGAGCCCAAATCTCAAGTGTGTTCAGCTTTTAGCCCTCAAATCGTTCACTTGAAAAACCGCTTCCATAGCGGACGCGCAACGATTTAGAAATACATCGAGATTTAGAATGGTAGAGATCAATGATCGGAGATGCTGAGATAGCGATTCGGAGCTTGGAGCGTGAGCAACGCGGCGGCCGTACAAAAACTTCGATTGATGATGCAGTGATGGCCGGTCCAACTGCCGTCTTGATTTTGCACGTCGATCAAGTTGTCTCGCACTAACGGAAACCATTTCTCCGCTTCCGCACGCGGCGACTGCAAGATGCACTCGGTGACAAGGAAGAACGACAGGTACTCTTCACCACCTGCGAATTTGAAGTAGCGTGAATCCGTTCTGGCGGTTTGAATCAGTCGATCAACCGTTTCATGAAAGACGTCGTCGTCGTGATAGCCGTTCGAATAAAGGACGCGAATGGCGGACGCTTCTTTGTAAAAGTTGTGCATCCAACTAGAGGCGTTCTGTTGGTCGACTTCACGAAGGTTTTGTAGCATCGCATCGACAGCCAGCTTGATTGCCCCCTCGACCCGCATTCCGCATGAAGATGCCGAACGCATGCTTTCCCAGCCAAGTACAGTGCCGAGAATTGGCGCCCAGCTTTCACTTCCCCAAGTGCCATCGGCTTGCTGTGCTCGGGAGATTACCTCCACCAGCGTTTTCAGCCGCTTTGAGACATCCTCTTCATAGTAGCCAGCGTCTCCGACAACCTCTGTCAAAAATAATGCTGCGAGAAACAGATCTGCGTTCAATCCTATTTTGCGTTGAACGATCGACGGAGTTTCGTTTGGCGGATGCCCTTCCGGATAGTGACGAAGCATCGTGAGAGTGGCATCAAGAACCAAACGCAACTCGCGTTGATGGGGTCCCGTCGTGGTCGTGTTTCCTTCGGATAGTAACGCCAGTCCTGTGATCGCCGTACAACCTAAATCGGGTTCAAGCCCAATGTCGGGGCCGACGCCATTGCGGCGAACGCACTTCAGTAACCACTGGAATCCCTGATCGATGGAGCGTTTGCATTCAGGGGTGATTTCCTGCCGGGACTTCGATGGTGAACTCATTTCCGTTTCCTCGGCAGCCGCGACGGATTCTCTGTCACCGTTGATCAACAGACAGACCATGAACATCGGTAGAATCCATGACGACACGATACGAATCGAGACTTTGTTTGGATAGTTCATAAAGACTTGGAAATCGCATCCTGGATGTCGATAAAGAGGTGTTGCCCGTCGGTCCGTTTCGCCAGATCAATCAACGAACAGTCCGTTCGCGGATTAGGACTAAAGTGGATGATGTTGATCTGTATTCTGCGACGACGACAAAGGTTCACGATCTGTCTGACCTCCCTTGATGTCAAGTCGTCCTTTGCTTCGCCATCGGTCATCAAGAAGATCACGTCGGGATTCATCGCGACCGCTTGGCCCAATGCCATTTGATGATCGGTCTTTCCAACGCCCGTCATCTCTTCGATTGCCAACAACGCCTCGGCACGGACATCCTTGCTCGCACGATAGAGCGCCCCACGCCGAAAGAATGGATTCCGAAACGGAGTCGGTTGATGATTATAGAAGATCACTTGAAAAGAGTTTTGTTCGTCGAGCTCTTTTAAGCTCCGGATTAATTCCGCCTTGGCCAACATCAGCAACGTTTGTTCGCCAGTCACCTGATCGCCGGAGTAATAGACGACGCCCGAATTCATGCTCTCAGATCGGTCAAAGACATAGACGAATCGACTTCCTTCACCGACAAGCCCAAACACTGACGTTCTTGTTTTGCCGGTTGGGTTCAAATACTCCGCTTTGTCGGGCTGCAGCAACGCGCGAGAAACATTGGTAACGGCTGCTTCGACCGGCGGGGTCGGCAAGATTGCTTTGACGTCGACAGGTTGTTGCCTGTCTTCGAAAACCTCCACCGGTACTTCAAATTCCTTTGGCTGGCCAATTGAGACTGGAATGGTTTCGGCGAACTCCAATGACCTCAATTGGGGGCCGACACTTCCATCGGCTTTATCCATCGCAATCCGCAGAACGGACGATTGAGTGGACCGCTCGAACGTCAACAAGGCCAACAAAATCAGCAGGGCCAGATGAATGCAAATCGAGACGAGCAATGATGAACTTCGGTCAAGGAATTCGTCTCGGTAGCGACCGAGTGGGGGCTTCCAGAACTGAAGCTTGGTGAAACGCTGTGAGAAACCCATCATCGGTGGTCATCAAGAGATCGATCGAGACACCGACTGCGGTGTAGCAACGCTACTTAGCAAAAGGTGTTCCAACGCAGTGCGATCGTGTTTGAGCCGCAAAAACTAGTACTTATTCGATTTCGTGACGGAGTTCGCCGGCGAATATTTCGCCTCGCGGCGAATTTTCTGTCACCTCGGGTGCTGTGAGCCTCGGGAAACTTGATCACGACCGATCAGCCGATGTGCGTTAGCACCGGTTTTAACGGATCAACGGTGGTTGGCGTCGCCGCCATTCAATCGAAAGCCGAGTAATTTCCGGTTGCGATCTAATAAAAAAAGCCATGAAGTGTTAAGGGGGTGGAAGGCAAGAGACGCAGGTGTTGGTGTTGGCGGACGAGAGTCTCCGCCGGCAAGAAAACAACCGCTTTTTGCCTTCTGAAAACAAGGAACTTTGACGATGAAACGCTTCACCAAATTCTTCGCCGCAGCCGCTCTTCTGACCGCAATGACGACCGCCAGCGATGTCGATGCCCAAGTCACCTCGTCAAGCTACTCGACCGGAGGAACCGCGATTTCAAGTGCTTACGGACGAGGCAACACCCGTCTGCATTCCGGTGCCCTGGCGACCGGTGGCGGCTATGCCCGATCGACCATGACCGGTGACGGACGCAACGGCGGCTTCGCGAGTGGACGAAGTTCAGCAATCTCACATGGCGGCGTTGCGATCAGCCGTGGCAATTCGTCGGCCAACGGCTGGGGAGCCCGATCGCATTCCAATTCACTTGCCCGAACGGTCGGCGGTTATAGCAGAAGCGACAGCAATGCTGTCGCCAACGGTAACTGGGCCAATGCCCGATCGAATTCCCAAACCCGTACTTGGGGGACGTACGGTCGATCGTCATCAGAAGCGATCGACAACCGAGGCAACGCCGGTGGCTACGTCCCCAACAACGGCCCGAGCTACGGCAATGGCTACAGCGGCGGAACAGTTTCCTCCATGATCCAACGCTCGACGCCTCGTTCATCGGTCATCCGCGGCCGTATCTTGCGACGCCGCTTTTAACCAATCACCACGCCATTCGTCGGACACGCCCGAATCATTTCGGGCGTGTCTTTTTTCAGTCCCTCGCAACCATTCGCCGGAACAACAACATGCCACATCAAAATCCTCAATCGATCGAATCCCTCCTCGACGCCAAACGCGACGGTCGACTTGGCCGACGCAGCTTCTTACGAGCCGCCGTTGTCGCGGGCCTAACGTCTGCGGCGGCTTACCAACTACTTGGTGATGCCGATGCACAACAACCACGAATGACGACAATGGCACTCGGTGAAGAGGGCAACCCGCCGCTGGACCCCCCCCC
>NZ_VSZO01000027.1 GCF_008312935.1 Roseiconus lacunae
GAGATATGATCGAAAGTCGTGTTCTTGATTGAATGAAAAAAGGCGGCGTATCCTGTTGAAACTATCACCCTTCAACGGCCCAACGCGGGCACAAGGACACGCCATGAACCAGACTAAAACACAGCGGCACGCCGCACCAGTGGACGAACAGCTCGATCCCGAAGTGATTTCCTTCCGGGCTCAGTTTGATCAGAAAAGCCCGCTCGATGAGATCATCCGGGAAGGGGCCAGGCGAATGTTGCAATCGGCGATCGATGCCGAGGTCGAAGCCTTTATCCAAGAAAATGAAGGGCGGCGGGATCACAAAGGCAGACGCCAAGTGGTCAAGAACGGCCGGCTACCCGAGCGGGAAGTCTTGACCGGCGCGGGTGCGATTCCCGTTTCCCAGGGACGTGTCCGTGACAATC
>NZ_VSZO01000028.1 GCF_008312935.1 Roseiconus lacunae
GATTGTCACGGACACGTCCCTGGGAAACGGGAATCGCACCCGCGCCGGTCAAGACTTCCCGCTCGGGTAGTCGGCCGTTCTTGACCACTTGGCGGCTGCCTTTGTGATCCCGCCGCCCTTCATTTTCTTGGATAAAGGCTTCGACCTCGGCATCGATCGCCGATTGCAGCATTCGCCTGGCCCCTTCCCGGATGATCTCATCGAGCGGGCTTTTCTGATCAAACTGAGCCCGGAAGGAAATCACTTCGGGATCGAGCTGTTCGTCCACTGGTGCGGCGTGCCGCTGTGTTTTAGTCTGGTTCATGGCGTGTCCTTGTGCCCGCGTTGGGCCGTTGAAGGGTGATAGTTTCAACAGGATACGCCGCCTTTTTTCATTCAATCAAGAACACGACTTTCGATCATATCTCCACAGCACACGTGCGTTTCTCACTCACCACCCTTTTCGGATCAGGCTACAGACCCGATCTACTTGTTCCGAACTCATTGCATCATGGAGCGGAAGGCAAACATATTTGCCTTCGACAGCATCCATATTCGGTGTCTCTGTGTCGCGAAACCGATTAAAAATTGAGTATCGATCATTCCGATAGTGAACTTGCCCGGATTCGACTCCCTGAGCCCGTAGTAACTGCTGAAACGCTTCGCGGCCTTCAACCATTGCGGTACATAGCCACGCGGCATTTTCGCATTCAGGCCGATTCTTCCCTAGCAGGCGAATTCCATCAATCCCCGACAATGAATCAAAATACTGCCGCAACAGATTTCGTCGGTGTTGGATGCGACTCTTTAGCTCTTCAAGACCAGCTAAACCCATTGCCGCTGCGATATCGGTCATCTGGTATTTGTAACCAAGCTCCGTAATGTCGTTTCCCCAAGTTCCGTTTTGCTTAGCTGATCGATCAATCCCAAACCAACGCATTCGACGCGCTCTGTCGGCAAGCTGCTCATTTCGCAAAACCAGCATCCCGCCGTCTCCGGTTGTAAAATGCTTGACCGCCTGAAACGAAAATGCCGAAAATGCTCCGAAACTTCCAACCGGTATGCCATTCTGAACGGCTCCAATACCTTGCGCTGCGTCTTCAATTAGAGGGACTTCAAGTTCATTCGCAAGCCTCACTAGCTGCGACATATCACAGCACAGCCCGCCATAATGAACGCATACGATCGCTTTTGTTCTCTCTGAAACGAGCGTTCGTACATGATTAAAATCGATGTTCAACGTATCTGGTTCAACATCGGCAAACCGAATCCTTGCATTGAGATAGAGAAGGGGGATGTTTGTTGCCGTACAAGTAAAAACTGGTACGATGACTTCGTCATCGGGTTGTATGTTCGACAGAACGTACGAAAGGTGCAATGCGTCGGTGCACGAACCGACCGCGACCGCCTCACCCTTGATCGAAAGCTCACGTTCAAACGCCTTTTCAAACTCTCTTACACGTGGTCCCTCACCGACCCAACGACTCCTGAGAACCTTTGTTACATTTTGAATTGCTTTTTCTGACACGACCGGATGAAATAACACGATATTATCACCTTCTGCTTCAAGTATCGCAGCGTCGCGTGTATTCTGAAACTTATGCATCGCATCTTTGTGCTTCGCCACAATACTTGTCCTTATTCATTTTTTGCAAACAGGAAAACCCCCACTTCTGCTATACCATCAGCAGCGACGAGAGGGTATAGGCGCGTCAGGGTCCAGTCAGAGGAATTGCGTACCAAATCCAGTTCGACAGTCGCTCCCGAGGATTCCGTGCGTTGTTCGCCTGCAGGGCTCGCCGCAACTTCACGCAGGGCATTAAGCGGAAGAATTAGGATCACACCGACATTCGCAATGGAGAAAGCCAATCGAATCGCATACGCGATCACTGGGCCAAATTGCGGATTTGCAACGACTATATCGGATCGAAGATTGTCCAATTCAACGCTTGGCACCGATATCTTCGTGATGTCTTTTTTGACGAATCTATATTCACAGGATTCGTTTTGTTGTAAAGACAACTGCTGGAAGCACCGAAGCCAGCGTTCGTTAACATCAACGCCAGAGACGCGCGTGATGCCAAGCGATGCCGAACAAGCCAGTGACAATGTCCCTATTCCACAGCAAAGATCGGTCATCGAATCGATCGTACCAACTTGCGAAAGCTCATCACAAAACGACTGACAGACAGCAACCGTCTCTAGGTCTTTTGTAAAAATTGCCCATTCTTCGCGATGTATGCCCTGCGACTGGTAGAGCCATTCCAGTTCGCGACTTACGGGCTCGCCCAACTTTGATTGCCCTGCCAAGCGACAAACTCGCTCTAGGTTTATCTCGCAGAAAGCGTCCTCTCGCACCGGCACATCGCAGTCAAGCACAGTGGGGATCAAAACATTCACATGCCGAATGCCAGACTCACCGCTTGACCCCCTACTCACGACTGTTGGCCCTGTCGACACCAAGATATCGCGAATGAACCAGTACAGTTGATCGCGGATTGTATAGCTTTAGTTCCGCAGAGGGACGGTAGTGAAGTGCATCGGAAATCCGCAAACCTTCCTTCATCGATAACGAAAGTGTAAGTGCTTCCTCATCCGATTCTGTCAGGAATTTCTTCGCGGAAATTGTTTCCTCGAATTCAACGATTTTTTCTAGATAGTCACTTCGCGTTGACATGTACTTTTCTTCATCGTGAAATCGCCAGAATATTGGCTTGTTCCGAAACACATAGAAGTAATTGGTGTATTCATAGCCCCTAAAGGAACGCCCATAGTGATACACAACGGAATCGCTGTTCACAACGCAACGAAAGCCTAGCCCGCGAAGTACGAACGAGATGTCGCTACTTTCGTAGTACATATCAAATATAGGGCACAACAGTCCAGATCGTAGAAGAGCGTCTGACCTGAAAATCGTTCCAACAATAGAGCAACTCGGAACCTCGGTTATCGACGATCGGTTATTTAGCTCGGTAATCGGAAAGCACGTACCATGCTCGTCATATCGGTGTCCAGCAGAGTAAAGCAATTCAGGCTCATCTGCTCGCATAGCAAGGCTCTGGCACTCTGCTACGTCCCTTGCATCTGGTGAATCCATATAGTCAACGAGCTGCTGCAAGTACCCGTCGGTAACCTTTACATCCTGATCCATCAATACAAAGTATTTGCATAAAAAATGCTTATAAGCAAACCTGATCGCTTCATTGTTTCCGCGACAATAGAGAAGATTCGTTGGCGATCTCAATATGGTTGCGTCTTCGTACCTTTCAAGAAGTGCTGACAGGGTTCCATCAACTGATCCATTGTCAAGGAAAACCACGTGGACGTGGTAGCCTTTGCACTTACTCAATTCAACTACGGTGTCGAGGAACTGATCAGAAACATATTGCTTACCGTTGTAGGTCAATACAATTATTGCTATTGATTCCATTTTTGAACTCACGAATCTTTCTTCCCCACAACGATCATTCGACTGCCATCTGGAACGTCAGAATCCCATTTGCTAGGTGTCCGAGAGTCGTAGGATGCATACGAATCACAAACCTTTAGCCCAGCAATTTTCGCGAGAGAGCAAAGTTCATAGAACGTGTAGTGGCGGATCGAATGCAATTCTGATGTTGAATTCAACTTTTTGCCATCGAGAAATAGTGAGATTGTCCCGACGTGATCCCATCGCTGGTGTGCTGGGAACAGCTCATGCTCGAAAGTGTGTTCAATACTGTACTCGCCTTGCCGGTACGTAAGCGTACGGACCTCTTGAAAACTCTTCAAAATCGAAAACGGGTTGAAAAGATCAATCACAAAACACCCGCTAGGCTTCAGGACGCGGCTAATTGCCTTCATCGCATTTTCCGCATCTTCTCGCCCCACGAGATAGTGAAAGACAGACAACATGCAGATCACAGAGTCGAAGCAGCCGTCTGGTTGTGTACTTAACGATGTAATGCTGTCCAAATCGAACGTTGGACTGATAGGCGAACCCGTATTCCGCGTTTTCGCATAGTCGATGTACACGGGGTTGGTGTCGATGCCGACGACCTCAAACCCTTGCAATGCCAACGGATGCGTAAGCCTTCCAACACCACACCCCGCATCCAGTACACGCGAGTTATTTTCAACCTTCATTTCACCAAAAACATGGAGCAGAAATGCAAGGCTTGCGTCGATGTCGGCCCCAAAAATTGTATCGCAGAATGGAAGAAGCCAGCGAATGTCATCGTCGCTACCGTGCTCTAATGTCATGGACAATTTCTGGTTACTTTCTGATTTATTTTGAAGTTTGCCATCGCGTTGAACGTTTGGACAAGGCTACCGAGTTGAGAGTTCCCTGTCCACCCTCGGGCAGGGTGTTGGCCGGCATGTTTGCTACGATCGCTAGCTATTCCTTTACCTCATTTCGCCAGACTTCACGGACGCTGACACAAGAACCCCAGCGCCCGCCGCACACCGGCTTTGATGATTCCCGGCACGTGTCGCCATTGCAGCGTCATGTAGGCGTCACCACGTCGGAGGACCGGCACACCGTTCATTGTGTCAACCGTGATGCCAGGGCAGCACGCCAAGCGGTTGTCGGCGTCGATGATTGATTGAACTTTCTGTTCGATAGTTTTGATGTTCATTGTGGGACTCGTTGTGGGAATCGGCAGTTTCGCTGCCGTGTGAATGTAAGTCTGAAAATCGTCGAACTGGCAACCTTCGGCACGCTCGATTTGTTTTCGGGGAACTTCCCCAAAATGACCCCTTGGGGGTGCGGGAATTACCGGGTTTTTGTGAGAACCGGTTAGAATGAGTGAGAATCGGTTGACACCTTGCGGATTCGTTTTACACTGCAAATAACGGTGCGAAACTCGATTTTCGTCTTCCCCAGAAACCGACTACGGAACCGAAGGTTAGAGGTTCGAATCCTCTGGGGTGTACTTCTAAAGCCAGTAGCCATAACGGTTTTTGGCTTTTTTCGTGTTTAGACCGAAATCGACCGAAAGAGGAATTCACAGGATTTCACAGAATCAGGTCCGTTCGGGTGATTCTTTTACGCCGACGCTCGGTCGGCACGCATAACCAATGCGTTAGCAAGTTCGACGATATCGTTCCATTGCTCTTGGGATCGAGCTAAGTCGAGCATCTCAATTAGCCGATCCGAAGGCTTCTCGTCGTAGCCATAGCGGCAGGCAACATCGACTGGCAAGCTGTTCAGGCACGATGCGTGAACTACCAAGTGCCAGCGTATGTTTCATTGCCTGCCGGCTTCGGCGACCCACGGTGGTTTTACTTCCTCGCGAGATGGAAGGTTTGTTCGAGCTGTCTGTCGGGATGATTTTGAAACGTCCCGCTTGACGGGCAAATCATAGAAGGCTGGCAGTTCCATTCAACAAAATGGAATCGCAGATGGCACCTCGATGCGCCGCATCGATTAAGGCACGCAGACTTTCTCATACGAATTCCGACAAGATACGTCTCCTGCCTTGCGATACCTTGGAAAACAAGACCGGACGAAGTGTCCGACGCAAAACGCCCTAATCGGAATGTTCCCGTGCCGTTCGGCTCGGGAGACAAGCAGTACCTTTGGCTCGCTTGGGCCGCTCTACGCTCTTGCCGATGCGCGTCGCGAGTATGCAGAGCGAGCAGCACGTGGAGAGCTGAGTCACCAGCAGGCAGCTTCCGTTGCTCGCCAGCACAGAGGAAAACCAAAGCAAAAGTCCCGGGGAACCAAACAGGTATTCTCCGCTGAAAACGGGATCAAGGTCACCGTGTCTACCGCCAAGATTGAGAACTACTTCGAAATTGAGCAGTCCTTGCTTGAGGCGTTTGAGGAAGTTCGGCACCGGATTAACAACCACGTACAGATGTTCTGGCGAGACTCAAGCCATCCGAAACGATCCGAAAAATGGCGAATATTGACAAATAACGTCAGTCGTGATATGCTTCTTTGATTACCTCAGGGAGACCTAGCCAGTGGCCAATTCACTCAACCTATCGCTCACAGACGAACTTCGCGCCTTCATCGACGAGAATTGTGGCGACGGCACGCTTTACGCGACTCCCAGCGAGTTCGTGCGCGATGTTCTGCGGCAAATGAAACTCAAGAAGGAAACCGCTGAAGCCCGCGACAGTATTCTTGCTGGTTACCGCGATGCAATCGAAGGTCGCACCGTGGACTTCGCAGGGGATCTTCGAAAGGCAATGAAGAAAGCCAAGTCGTGAGTTCCAAGAAACCCCGCAGACTCGCCCTCACCCATTCCGCCCTGGCGTCAATTAGCGATATTGAGCAGTACTCGATTGAGAACTGGGGCAAGAAAGTTGCTGCACGCTACATCGATGATCTCGAAGCTGGGCTCATCAGGATTCAAGAGCAGCCAGACCTGCTTCGCCCGCAACCGGAGTTTCACTCCGACCTCTGTTTCTACCGCGTCAACAAACACCTGCTTGTTTGCGATCTTCAGAAAGAATCGATCATCGTGCTGGCTGTGATCCACGCATCGCAAGACATACCAGAGCGTTTGGCGGAGCTTGAGCCAACCCTTGCAAAGGAAGTGGAGCTTCTCCACAAGAAGCTTGTTGCGGCTGCGCGCAAAAGGTAGGCTTCGTCGAGCAAATTTCCTCTGACAAGGAAACTCTGCGATGGAATTCTCACCAGATCCGTCAGCAAAATGGGCCGATTCCTCGGACGTTTTTCGGGAACCTCGTACTGCTTTTTCCTTACGTTGATGCTACTACTGGGCGGGCAGCGGACGATGGACGACAGCATTCTGATCGAGTTCATTCAGCACTTCGATGAAATACCGCTGTCCAACGACGACTTCGAGTTCCCCGACTTGCTGGGAGTGGCCTATGAGTACCTGATCAAGTACTTTGCCGACAGCGCCGGGAAGAAAGGTGGCGAGATTTATACGCCTGAGGAAGTCGTTCGCATGATGGTGCATGTGCTGGAACCACAGGCGGGCATGAGCGTTTGCGACCCTTGTGCCGGATCGGGCGGTATGATGATCCAATCACGGCAATATGTCGAAGAGGTTGGCGGCAATGCCCGAGACCTCTCGCTCGCTGGTCAGAAATTGAACGGCGGGACATGGGCCGTCTACAAGATGAACATGATCCTGTACGGAATTCGCAGCGCGGACATTCGGCAGGGCTGGCCCCTGACCACTCGAAATTGCGACTCTAAGTTGAGTCACGAAGTTGTCTCAAAGTCGTTGACACATTCCGCTGACGGGGATCTGCTATTATACCGAACAGGATCTCAAGCGAGCATTGCGATATGCACAGCTCAATCTCGGCATCTGGGGTGCAGACGAAGGAAACTATAAAGAGACCGTCGCGGTCGGCAACCAAGTCAAGGAAGCGGCCGAATCATTGGATCTGCCGGTGCATTGGAATGGCCAGTCAGAGTATCGGCCGATGATTTTGCTGAAACATTTTCGAGATTGAAAGTCGAATCCGGCTTCTAACATAGTTGCTCCTTAGAGGTTGACTTCCTCTTCCATCGCAGCCCGTCTTCAAATGTCATTCGAACATCGTCTACCGCCGGCTTACCTGAAGGCATTGAAGAACAGTGCGTCTTGGACAGTTTCCGTCCCTGCCGTTGGGAAACGTGAATGGAACATCGCATCCGCAGGGACAAAAAATCCGCTCCAGCTTGACAGACCACTCAACATCAATGGCAAGGTTGTCCCCTTCATCGACCAACTGGAAGTTTGGGCGCAGGGTTCGAGCAAATTGACCAAGCAATGGCCAAAGGAGATCGTTTCCGGTCTTTGCAGATGCCTCAGCATTGGTGACGACAATGGAGATGTGCTTTTCATCGGACCCGACCATGAATCGTTGTTTGTCCTGCACCATGATGGTCTGGAGATCGAAAGATTTTCTTTTACCGTTACGAGTCTTGCTCAGCTATTGTCAGAGTCTTCTCCGGCTGATTCGCGTTCCACCAGAGCTGACGCGCAGCCAAAGTCGTTCGTCGGCGTCTGGAAAAACTGCGACGAAGATTTGGGCGAGGAGTTGCTCCGATTGATGGAAGATGGGTCGGTGGTCAGGCAATTTGACGACGGCAGCTCGCATGTTGGAGTTTGGAAAGTGGAGCAGTGTCAATTGACACTGATTGTCGGCGAACCAGATCAGCCGCCTGAAACCGAGGCATACGAAATTGAGGCAATCTCGGATTCAACTCTTCAATTGTTTGATCAAGAGAGCAATTTTCGAGAGCGGTTTGAGAAAGCCGGGTGACCCCATCATTGGCCAGTTGGCTTGCAGCGAAGTTCTATCTCACTTCGGTGGAGCATCTGAGCCAAGCCTTCGATAAGCAGTGGTTTGTTCGCCTTACAACAACACGAGACTGAACCGACACTCGCGGATCGCCCCGATAGACAGCTTCGGCCGTCGGGCTCCGCCACTGATTCTTGCTGAAAACGAACAAGACATTGGTTCGATTGGTCATCAGACGCTTTCCCTTTGTTTCGCGTCATTTTTGGCATCAGGGAATTCCGAACCTTCAAATTCTTGTTGACCGGTCCATCCTAGTGTTGGAACCCAAACTCGAACGCGGCTTCGGTAACGCTCGTAATCGGAGCCGAACCTTTCCAGCAAGTCCTGCTCTTCCACGGGACGTACGAAAACATGCCACGCAACGATGCCAGTCAATGAATAGATAATGACCGGCACACTGCCGAGCAGCCAACCCACTGCAATACCCTGGAGGATGCCCGCAACGGCCATCGGATTTCGAACGAATCGGTAAGGCCCGGCAACCACCAACCGCGGTGCGGTCGCGGTCGGCAACGGTGTTCCACCGCCTAGCGTCACCATCGAGAGACCACTCCATAGGCCGAGACAGGACGCCAGCAGGAATAGACCTATAGACGCCTGCGTCTGGAAAGAATGTTCAAATCGGTTCCAGGTGATCGTCTCCTGAAGCTCAACGATTCCCATGGGCAGAATCCAGAGGAACGTTCCCCAAAAAATCACGATCTGCCCGAGGGTCGACAGCAATGAACCAACCCGATTCATTGACGTCACTCGAAATGCCGCGGGAGCATCGCCTTGCTTGCCCTGAATCGTAGCCATCGCAAGGGAAAGTACCGCCATGCTGGCCATCATCGCTGAAGCAATCCACGCTTCACCCGTTCTCATGCTTGTGGCGATGCAAACCAAAGTCGGATACCAACAGATCGCGGCAACGCTCCAAGCCGCTGTCGATGCCCAATTTCGTTGATGCCAAACGCTGAAAGCGACGATACACGAACCGCCTACGATCAGAGTGAAATCTGCGAGCCAAAAGGAGAGCAACACATCGTCTGGCCAACTCCGCGGATGGAACCATCCGATGCTTTGTGGATGTAGCCTCAATAGTGCCCACCAAGCCACGACTCCAATCGCTTGCAAAACACAATAGCCAGAAACGATTTGTCGTGGGTTCATCATTAGAGACAGATTTTAGAAGGCTTCCGGCTGGTTGCATCAGCGATGAGAATAAACTTCCCGGAGTTGTCAACGCACTGTAAAATCGATTGAATGTTAGAACCACGCGGTACCGAGAGAAACCATGGCTACTACGATCAATGCACCTCAACAGTGGGTGGAAAATATTGCCCTGCTTCGATTGCCAGAGCAAGCCGATCGACGCCTTCAGGAGTTGATGGACCGCAACAACGAGGGCCAATTGACGGAACAGGAAAGAGCGGATCTGGCAGCATTGGCCGAGCTAAGCGAGCAACTTTCGCTAGTCCGTGCGGAAGCTTTGCACCTTCTCGGCCGAAAACCGTAGTGGACTTGGAGCGGCCGACAATTCTCGATGGATAAAAGGGGAGCGGGGTTTTAAATGATTTTGACGACGCCTTTGAAGCTTTGTCGCTGGGATAAGCGTACCGGGCGTATCTGTCGACTCGAACACGAAGTCCAGCCCGGATCCGCTCCGGCGGTTCCGCCTTCGTCATAGCTGCTGACAATCCCCCCTTTCCCCTTTTTCATCACGCAATCTCGCCTTTCCACTTTTTCATCACGCTGTCTGCACCGCCCCAGCTGGCTCTAGTAATCTTTACTACTGAGCAACGCATTGATTTCGGCTTCCGTGTGAGAATGGTGCCGTTTATCGAACGTTCCGAAATACCGCAGCTTTGGTAAGTCAAGAAGTGGGCTGAGATCGCCGCTGACAATTTTTGTATCCATGATGACAAACTCCTCAAGCGCAGAACATCCGCTTAAGAATTCCAGGTTCTCAACGTCCGCACAGCGATCAAGTGTGATCTTTGCAACATTCGTCAGCTTTCCAAGCTGCCCCAAGTCCTCGATCTTTTTGCATTGCTCGAACTTCACGCGTTTCAAACTTCCGCCTGATAGACCGCTGATCGCAGCGATATTTTTGAGGTCGAAAAACCGGTGGAAAAACATTGCCTGCACGTGCTGATGCTGCTCTATCCCGGTGAGAGATATGATCGAGGAATGATTGATCTCCAGATGCTTAACGGATGGAATTACCGGTAGGCAGCTAAAATCAGAGGCTGGGCATTTGTATTTAAACAATGTGAGCTTTCCCAAATTCTTATTTCGCTCATCAACGCTAAGCGCAGGTGACCATTCAGCGCTTAGCTCACGCAATTTTGCGAATGTTCCCAGATCCGGCGGTTTTTTGTAGGTCTCAAGCGTCAGATACTCCAGACCGCTTAGATACTGCAGCCCGGCCAGATCAATCCCCTTCGCGCAGCTGATCGCCACAGCTGCGATGTTTGGATAGTCTTTTAAAAACGCAAGATTTTTTTCGGCATATCCTGCGGTCGCCGAAATATGAACGCCCGCTAAGTCACCGCCGGAAAGCCTGCTCAGGCAAGCCTCCCGATGATCCGACTGGATCGTAATCAATTCTCCGGCGGGGCAGTTGAAGATATTGGGTTGCCAGAGAGTCATGGGCGGTCCTTTTGACTAATGGTCAATGTTTACTCCGTCCTGAATCGTGTATGTACGACCAGGCGAATTGATTCGGTTTCGATTTGCAGCGTTGCCGATACCACCATCATTATCAATCCGGGCGGCCACATCCCTGAAAGCGTTACGACGAATGCTCGCAGACGTCCAACCCGTTGATTCGCGCGCAATCGGATTGTCAGGATTTTCTTTGCTGTGGCGTGCTCCTTCTCGTTTAGCAGCGACTTCTGAACGACGGCGTGGTCCTTTTCCATGATACCGCGACACCGCGTTCCATCTGAGAAGTTAATCGTGTAAGAGCCATGCTCGCTGGCGTTGTGAACAAGAAGCCCTCCAGCAGTCACGGGATAGACGCATTCCCTGAACGGATAAAAAGGGGAGCGGGGTTCTAAATGATTTTGACGACGCCTTTGAAGCTTTGTCGCTGGGATAGGCGTACTTGGCGTATCTGTCGACTCGAACACGAAGTCCAGCCCGGATCCGCTCCGGCGGCTCCGCCTTCGTCACAGCTGCTGACAATCCCCCCTTTCCCCTTTTTCATCACGCACAGCTGCTGACAATCCCCCCTTTCCCCTTTTTCATCACGGACCCGACCGCTCCGTCACCGAATGTAACTCTGCGATTAGGTTTCTATGTTGGTGCAGGTATTGGTCCACCACGTCGTGGTACGGGTACGGTTGGCCGGGAACGAATTCTTGTTCGTCTTCCAGGTAGCCGACGATGGGCACCCTTGCGCCACTTTCAAAGAAGAACGCGAAAAAGGGGAACGGGGTTTTAAAAGATACTTCGGGGAAGCCGCGGAAATATACGGTCAGCGGGCGACGCGTAAACTCGCCAGCGGATTCGATGTGGACAGGCGTGCTGCGACTTGGCGCGCACCCGCTGCCAGTGAGCAAGCCCTGCCCGGTCAAACGGCAGATGATAAAAGTACTTCAAGACGACGACTTCCACACCAACCGACACGTCGAAACAGTTCCCTTCGACCTAGCCGACAGGCCACTACGGACAGACGACGCCTTTGGCTTTGTCGCTGGGATAAGCGTACCTGGCGTATCTGTCGACTCGAACGCGAAGCCCAGCCCGGATCGGCCCCTGGGTTTCGACTTCGTCATAACTGCTGACAACAAACCCCTCTCCCCCTTTGTTCTCACGCAACTTGCAAGAGTGCAGTCTGTAACTTGGATGGCGGAGGTGCGCTGAGATGATGCCGTGATTCCGGGCGCGTCACCACCTCAGAGTACCCAGAGTCTTTTCGGCTACCGCCAGGAAGGACGCGGGCAAGCCAGTTGCCGCATGAGAACATTCCGGCTATCCGCTCGCTATTCGGCAAGTCAACACACCAGCGATTGCGAGTTTCGACCGAATGTCACGCTGTTTCTGCGGCAGCATGCGCTGCAGCAAAACCAGATTCGGATCTTCAGTGATCATGCACGACGACCTCGTTCCCGTTTCGCGTCGACAATGCTCTCCAAATTGTTAGGTCAACCGAATCAGTTATGAAATTTACTGAACCATCGACTCTTAGACTGTTCACTCCTCCGTAATGATGGCTCCGCGCTGTCTTCCAACCGAACGGTGTGTAAACCTTCGAGAATCCGCCCCCTAAGAAAGGACTTATACAATCCGGGTAATGAGAATTTGGGGTATAGTAGTGATTGTAAAGCCCATTTCGATATTCGCCATTTGCCCACGAGAATCCACGGGGATCGGTGTAATTCCAAGTTGGTGCGTTCTCGCAAGCTTGATCGCTTATTGGGGCGGAAAACGTGAAGCGATATCCGTATCTTGGGTCTCGGAATTTTGGCCCTGCAACCCCCAGAAGACTTTCTGAGGCAGCGAGAGTGTTCGATGCTCCATCGAGGACATCTTGAAAGCCCGTTTTAGAGTTCACAAAAAAAACACCATCGGTGTCGAAAGGGGTGCCGCCACCCATTCCAGTGCCTGTACACATGCCATAGTTGATCGGAGCGAAGCTTTGATGTAATTCGCGATAGCTATCGCTTGGGCAAAGAAAAACTGGAACTAAAGTCCTAACACCTTCAATGTTTTCAGGGGTTATGCCAAATCCTGAAGTGTACAAGGGTTTGTCAAGGTTTAGCTTCGCGTCAATATTGGACTGCTCGAGATAAGGCGTCAGCAGCGCAAAGGCCGACCAACGATAAAAGGTCCAGGGCGTTGTTGGTGAGCCAGGATACTCTTTCGCGACGCTACCGACGGGAAAACGGCGAAACGCTGCGTGGTGATTCTGAATAGCGATTCCTATTTGCTTGAAGTTATTGCTGCAGGCCATACGTCGAGCAGCTTCGCGAGCTGCTTGAACGGCAGGAAGTAGCAGGCCAATCAAAATGGCAATGACACCAATCACAACTAACAATTCGACCAAACTAAACGCTGGGCGATTGATCAGCCCAATTTCGCTTAGAGAAGCTCTCGATTCGTGAGCTTTCACGATGGCTTGACTCCGCTTCAATCTTGTCGTCGTTGCCCTTGGTTCGATCGTTACAAGCGATTCAAATCCAATTAGATACTACGTCGATTACGGCGATTTGAAATCGCATAAACGGCTCCAAAAGCCAGCAGCGTGAAAAACCCTGGTTCTGGGATGGCAGTAACAAACACCACGCTGCTTAAAGCATTGGAGCCAGCAGCAAATGTCTCAAGCAAATTACCGTCCACATCGTACATAAAGAGCCCACCGCGTTCTCCACCAGGATCACTGGGGTTTGACCGGCCTAGGGCAGCGACTAGCAAATTGCCTTGGGGATCGAACGTGATGCCACCCGGACTGGTTCCGATCGAGCTTCCGTTGCCGGTGCTGTTGATCATCTCGGCGCTGATATCAAATGTACCGAGAATATTCCCGTCTTCATCATACCGAAAAACGCTGTCAGAAAATCCGAGTCCGTGGCCGATGAAAACATTACCTGACGAATCCGTCGCAATTTGGGCCGATGCTGCTGGATTGTTTGCGAACAATGTCGTGTTTTCCCCATCGTACTCATATACGCCCGAACCTGCGGTGGAGATCAGTACGTTTCCATTTCCAAGGAAGCCCACGCCTGACGTGGGACCAGCCGGAGTTGCTATTAAGCCAAGTTGATTCGTCAGCGTTGAATCGTAGATGCGTATATTGCTGGATGCAAAATCGCTTATATAGACATCGCCGTTTGACGCTATCGACAACCCACCGGGGCCGATCCCGAGCGAGCTAAACCCCAAGAGCGAACCGGTCTGCGCATTGAAGCGATAAACGCCACCGTGATTTAGAGCACTGGCGTAAAGGGTATTTTCCGATTGGCTGTACGCAAGCCCGGATAGTCCAGGATTACCAGCGACAAAAGCTAATGTGGATTCGGTCTTCGTCGTTTCATCGAACGATTGAATTCGTCCCGTAAAAAATTCACTCACAACGATTGCCGCCTGAACACGCCTGCTATCTGGGCACGTCAATAAGCAAGACGTAAATACCAAAAGAATAGTCGGTGTTTTCATAGTGGCTATCGAGTTGCATGGACCATCATCGCTCCGACATTCTGACGAACGTCCGAATGTAAGTCAACTAGCAAGCTGAAAAGCAGGCATGCAAACTTGTGGAGTTTGATGAACTAGCCGGTCACCCACCGACTAAGGTTATATCTCCTACGAACCAGCTGCTCGGCAGGACAATAGCCGGCGATACCGACTTGGCGGCGACGCTGCCTCACGTGTAGAAAGCTGAGCACACAGAATCAGTTTGCGGGGACCGCCCAGGAAAACGCAGCCAAAGTATAGGTCGCGTGAAAAATCGCCGAGCCCTCCACCAACTTCTTGGCAAATCGGTCCATCAGCGATTGCGGGAGCTGGTGAACGAATTTGTAGTTTATGCAAGATCGGCCGACAAATTTTACGAAGCCGCGTCGGGCTTCACTTCGCTCGACACGCTGCGACTGGCTCCCAGACGCTTCAAATTTAGCGAGCCGCCTTTCAACAGCATCTCGTCGATTGCACTGTCGATGTCGTCGCGGTTGATCACCCTGGCTCCCGCTCGCTGAAGGTGACACTGGACCACTCGCCGCATCAATTCCTTGATGGGACAGCGCTCAGCGAACGCAAAAAAGGGGAGCGGGGTTTTAAAGACAGATAAAAAGGGGAGCGGGGTTCTAAATGATTCTGACGACGCCTTTGAAGCTGTGTCGCTGGGATAGACGTACTTGGCGTATCTGTCGACTCGAACACGAAGTCCAGCCCGGATCCGCTTCGGCGGCTCCGCCTTCGTCACAGCTGCTGACAATCCCCCCTTTCCCCTTTTTCATCACGGACCCGACCGCTCCGTCACCGAATGTAACTCTGCGACTAGGTCTCTATGTTGGTGCAGGTATTGGTCCACCACGTCGTGGTACGGGTACGGTTGGCCAGGAACGAATCCTTGTTCGTCTTCCAGGTAGCCGACGATGGGCACCCTTGCGCCACTTTCAAAGAAGGCTTCGGAGTCGAGTTCCGTCAGAATGTCTGTCCATCGCATCGACAATTCATGCGGCATCGATTGGTATCGGAACGCCCTGAGTGTCTCGTGGTCAACCGGCAAACCCCGGCTGAGCAGCTGCGCACGCTGTTTCTTAAGCTCTTGAAACGCTCGATTTCGCCGGAAGTAACAAAACAAGACAGGGGAAAGGATTGCAGTGACCAAAACGGTGAGCAGCACCCACCAGCCCACTCCTGTTTTTCGTTTCGTCATCTGGGCTGGTTGCGTATCCAAAGAATCTTTCGCTCGCGGCGGCGGACCATCCGTTCGCTAGCTGTCACGCGGCCACTAGGGTGCGTCCGAGGTAATCATACTCTTTTGCTCGGCGGCCTTCTTGCGCCATTTCGTCGATTCGTTCAGGTCTCCGGCGGTCGCGAAGGCGTCGGCGACGATGGTGTAGGCTTCGGCCAGTAGCTTGGGATCCTTTTGGTTTTTGCCTTCGCGGAAGGTCTTGGCGAATTCATCCATCTTCTTGCGTACTTCCGGCAGTGCACAAATTCTTCGGCCTTCGCGTGTGGAGCAGCCGAAGACGACGCCGGCCAGTTTGTCCCACTCGCCCAAGCGATCCGTTCCTTTCCGCTGGACCGTCAGCGTGATTTCGGAACGTTCACCGGGGACCATTTCGATTTTGGTGTATCGACGCCCCAGGAATGCCGGCATCTCGTAGCGATCGTCTCGGATGCCCAGGCTTTGCTTGCCCTTGGGCAGCATCAGCGTGGCTTGACCGTTATCGTCGGTTTGGGCGGAAAACGGAAATCCATATTCTTCGTTGGTAAATTCGCGGTAGTCTCGTTTGCGATTGCGGACGCGAATCATGTCTTCGCCTCGCATCAACGTGTCACAGTAAACTTGCGATCCGCCATTCCACCATTGGATGTTTGGCCATGAATCGATCAGGACGCCCTCGATCGGTTCACCTTCTTCATCCACAACGCCAACATCACAAGGCACCAACGCTTCCATTGACAAGATCACCGGACCCTTTTCATCCGGGCGAATCACTTGTGCTCTCAAGTAGGGATCCGGGTTTCGCGGATTGGTGACCTCCGCCGGTGCTTTGCCGGACACTCCGATGTATCCATCGCAGATCCCCGCCAATTGGATCGCTTCCCCCGTCGGCCACACTGGGATCACAAAGTCGCCGTCTTCGGACACCGCGCTCCAAGAAACGAAACCGGCTCGGTCGTGGTTGACTGACGGATCCAGTGTCCAGCAGACCACGCGACCATTGCGGATCGGGCGCGGCACCGACGGATCCAATTGCCCTTTGATCGGGACGACCGGGTTCAGTTCCACAGAGATCTCGTTGCGGCCGTCGGCATTCAAGTTCGCGTCGACGATTCGGCTGGCGTGGGTGATCTGGCCGTCTTCGACCCGCATCAGCAACACACTCGCATCGCCGGTTTTCATCGACGGGAATTTCAAAGTCTCCGAATCGACCGCTTCCATTACACCGGGGTCTCTCCAACTGCGACTGTCGGACCAGTTGGCAACGATCAATTGAGGGTCGGCCGGCTTGCCGTCAATCATTGGGCGAACGAACAGATCCGCACCTTGCTTGAGCACCACCGGATCGGCGGTATTTGGATCGTGCGGAAGATCAAGGTGTATCGCACCTTCAAGGACATAGTCGCGATGGTCCACCCGGACAGAGACCCCGATGGTCTTGGTTTGCTCAGCGACATTGCGAAACATCGGGTACTTCACGATCGCGATGCCATCTTCGTCGGTCTGCGACGTTTCGGGCTTGGTTTCCGAGCGGTCGTCGCCGTCACTTTTCCAGCTGCCGTGACCTTGGGCGCTGCGCAGCGCCCAAGGCGTCACGTGTGCGCCGGCGATTGGACTCCCAACTTCGTCGACCACACGCAGTTGGAGCGTTTCCGTCGTCTGGAAGACGGGCCCGGAGGAGTCGCCGAGCAACGAGAGCGAGAAGTCGTCGGCTGAGCCTTGCGCCGCGGCGGGGCTGACGACGACCGCCAGGATACACATGAATCCGAAACCGACCGAAAATCTCATCGAATCGCCCCCCCTGATTGATTTTGGGAAATAGGAACATTGATCCGAACGGGTTAAAGCCCTGCGAATCGGTGTACTAGCAAGATGGTTCGGTTGTATCCCCTCTGCATAGCGGCTGTCAAGCAATTTGTTGGCCCCTTCGACCAAGGACGGCGGTTGCAGACCGTACGCCGGCCCTTCTGGGCGGGCGCTGCCCAGTTCACCAGCCACCGGGATGCTGGGAATTGCCAGGGGAAATAAGACCAATGGGACACATGCGACGTATAGGTCCTATCGGTCGCATAGGTCCTATTGCAGCGTTGTCTGTGCCGGGGTGGCCGCCTGCGGCAGCCCACGCCCGCCCGGAAGGGCCGGCGTACAACAGAAACCAGCGCGCATAAAAAAAGCCCTTTGGTTTGAAAACCAAAGGGCTTTTAAAAAAATGGCGAGACCTACTTTCACGCTGGTGGGCACTATCATCGGCTCGGAAAGCTTAACTGCTGTGTTCGGGATGG
>NZ_VSZO01000029.1 GCF_008312935.1 Roseiconus lacunae
ACCACGCTTTGGCATCGGGCCGCCTCCGATCGCAAGCCGACTTGGCGCGAGCAGGGCAAGTCACACGAGCTCGCCTCAGCCAGATCATGAACCTTTGCAACCTCGCCCCCGATCTCCAAGAAAAGCTGCTCTTCCTAAAGCCCTACTTCAACGGCCGAGCGCCCATCACCGAGCGACAAATCCGCCCCATCGCCGCCGAACCAAACTGGGACAAGCAACGCCGACGCTTCAAGAAGCTTACCGGTTCTGGCGGTCGCAGCGATCGCGGTTAGCTTGAAGGTCCGATAACGTCGACTATGTGGCGAAGAATTTCAGGAACTTACGATCGCAACGATTGCCGTTGGGCACTTGCGAATGTAGGCCATCTTGGAGCATTACGCCAATCGCAGTAGGGAGAAATCGCCCAATTCAATCAGCATCTTTTAGCCATGACGGATCTTTGTTGGCCTGCATCATCTGTTCCAAAGTGCTACAACGGGTTTTTACCTGTTTGCACCATTTGGAGTCCTTCATCTCGACAGCTGCCTTATTGAAATCTTTGGCCTTCAAAGCAGCCAGCATTTTCTTGAACTCTGAAAATCTCGTCTTTCCAAGATTAAAGGTCATGTCCACGACAACTCGCTTCCTTATATCGGATAACTCCGAGTAGCCTTCGACGACCGACTCGCAGTCCGAAATTGCAGTTTCAATATCGCCTTTTAGAAGCGTGTCAGCCTGCGCGTCGGTGAGCGAAACCCTTCCTTCTAAGACATCTTTGTATGGCAGGCCGAGGGCCTCAATCTTCGATTTCGCATCCTTCTTTTTCAAATTGAACCCGACACCGATCGTAGGAATACCTTCAGAGTCCTTGTAGACCTTCAAACGCTTGCCTTCATGCTGAATAAGCTGCGTTTTCAGTTTTGCTTTATTAAGGTCTTCTGCATTTGCAACGACCTGCGTGAGCAACAGTGTGCAGAAAAAGATGGTTCCCAATCTCTTCATTGATCGCCCGCTAATTTGAACAAAATAATGATATTGCGATGATACCGGAGATCTTTCGGCAAGGCAGAACTGAATGACCCGATCGCTTGCTCATTATCGCAAAGATGCGTGAGAGCACGATGTGACATGCAGACTGCTTAAAACTTTCTGCACGAAAGGCCTCGCAGGTCGGAAGGCGAAGCTCGCTTGCCAAGTGAAGCATGGATTGCGTTGATAACTCAATCCGCTCACTCCCTTTTTTGTGGCATCCGGGTAAGAAATCCCCTAAACTGCCTACCTTTGCTGGTTCATCCAGAGGGCGAGACTGAGATGCAACATGCCCCCCAGTAAGTGCAACCAGCTCAGGTTCGAGTTCCGAGCTAGTAGAGCTTTCCAGCATCAAGTAGCGGTTGCTGCTTACCACAATCAAAATTGAAACTACTAATGCGTAATTGGGCGAAGGCGATGATAGACAAGTACAGGCGACAGTTTTTTTCTTGTGCACTTCTGTTGTTCGTTACGTCGATTCCACAGACTGCGTCAGGCCAGATATGGAAAGATAAGTGGGAGGAAGCGAAGAAGGGTCTTGGCGACGTGGTCAACAACCCCGCCAAGACTGTCGGGGACATCGTTAACGATGTGAAAGAAGCCACCGTGGATACGGTAACGGAGACACTCAACGTTGTCACAGATCCAACAAAATACAGGGATCTCGCAAAAGAACTCAGCAAGGCTGATCCGAGTAAGCTTGGCCAGTCACTTAACGGTCTGAGTGTTGACAAAGTTGCGGATGCATTGGGGGCTGTGGAGAACCTTGCGACAGTTGCACAGAGTATCTCCGACAGACGGAAGCTGGGCGAAGCACTTGATAAGTTAAATCCGGATCAAATCGCTAGCGGTCTCTCTGGACTGGGCAACGACATCAGCGCGACTGCAAAGGCGGTGACAAATCGAGGAAATCTTGGAAAAGCGTTGGACAAGCTGGGTCCAGATCAGATTGCCGAGGGGCTGTCTGGACTAGGGAACGACATCACCAAGACGGCCGTCGAGATCAAGAACAGAGCCAATCTTGGAAAAGCGCTGGATAAGCTGGGTCCGGATCAAATTGCCAAGGGGCTGTCTGGACTAGGGAACGACATCACTAAGACTGCCATCGAGGTCAAGAACCGAGCCAATCTTGGAAAAGCACTCAATAAGCTGAATCCAGATCAAATTGCCAAAGGCCTGTCTGGATTGGGCAATGACATTACCGAGACGGCGTCAGAAATTAAGAACAGAGCCAATCTTGGTAAGGCACTTGATCGACTGGGGCCGGATCAAATTGCTAAGGGGCTGTCTGGACTAGGGAACGACATCACCAAGACGGCCGTCGAGATCAAGAACAGAGCCAATCTTGGAAAAGCACTCGATAAACTGGGACCGGAGCAAATTGCCAAGGGCCTGTCTGGACTAGGGAACGACATCACTAAGACTGCCATCGAGGTCAAGAACCGCGCCAATCTTGGAAAAGCACTCGACAAACTGAATCCGGATCAAATTGCCAAGGGCCTGTCTGGACTAGGGAACGACATCACCAAGACGGCCGTCGAGATCAAGAACCGCGCCAATCTTGGAAAAGCACTCGATAAACTGAATCCGGATCAAATTGCCAAAGGCCTGACCGGGCTTGGCGACGAAATTAGCAAGACTGCAAAAACCATCGCCAACCGTGTCAAATTAGGCCAAGCGCTCAACAGGCTAAGTGTTGACCAAATCGCGGAAGGGCTCTCGGAACTCGCTGACGATGTCGGCGAGACAGTGCGAAACATTGCTAATACAGAAGCAGTTGGAAACGCGCTTGAGCAGCTTTCGGAGAAAGTCGTCGCTGGCGCGTTGGCGAAGCTCCAGTTGCAACGCATAGCGACCGTCTTGGAGAAGATTAGCATCGATAAGATCGCAGGTGCGATCGATGAATTGGCCAAGTTGCCTAACCGTGCCCTTGAAGTCCTGGAGGCAACAGCGAAGGAACGCTTGCCGGAACTACTTGCTAAAGTCACTCCACAGACGCTCAATAAGCTCCTTGGCGATCTGACAGACGTCGAAGGTCTTGGCAAAGTCCTAGGAGCTCTGACGCTTCCTCAAATGAGTGAATTGTCATGGGAAAAAATCGATCAGATCAAGGTTCCTTGGAAAGCGTTGGACCCCCAAAATGTTCCATGGGAGCGTGTGGATCCGTCCAGGGTGCGATGGGAGGATATTGACCCTTCAGTTGCTACAAAAGAGGCGGGCAGGTGGTTTTCAGAGCGAGTTGACGAGGGCCGAGCTGCGGCAGACAAAGCGCGAAAGGATGTGTCGCGAGAGCTCACCAAGGCAGTAGAAGACGGCAAAGTGGCAGTTGAGCAACTCAAATCAGAGGTGGGGGATGTCCCGCAGCATATCGAAAAGAAATTGAAGGAGGGCGGAAGGTTTGTTGAAACGCAAGCTCAAAAACTAGAGCAAAGCGTAAGGGCTGAAGTCGGGCGAGTTGTGCGGCAAATCAAGGAGACTCCTTGGTATCAAGAGATTCAAAACTTTCTGACTCGGTTTTCGCGTCTGACAGCGTACGACATGCGAAGTGACTTGGCGATGTCGCTGAATATGTCGAACGGCTCTTACCATGTGGAAATGGACTTCGTACCCGGCCTCACGTTGACTAACCAAGACCTCAAGACCCTGCTCTCAGGTGCGATTCCTGTCCCTAATGTCGATGTGGTTGAAGCAGGTGCGATCGCAGCACAAGGAGTTAAGTTGGTCCAAACATCAAACGACTACGATAAGAAACGCTCAGAATTCTATCGCCGGTTTGGTTCTGGGAACTCCTACTTTGCTTCGAAGAGATTCGTTGACTGGGCTGCAGCGGAGACAGTTGCGAATGAAGGCGTCAAGATTGTTGCCACATTCGGTTACGGGACTGAGGACGCAATCTTGGAAACCGAACATCAGCTAATGTCTGAACTTGATGAGCTCCAAGCCTGGCTTCAGCAGCGGTTGGAAAAAGAAAAGCAGTCTCATATGCGAGCGATGCTCAAAGGGCTGATGAAGTGTATCATCACCAAGCAAAGCCCTGCGGAATTAGGGATCGATCTGCCAGATCTATCTATTCGGTTTGTCGAAGTTCCGTACAGGTACGAAATTCAGACTGCAGGCGTCACAAAGCTATACGAAGGGCTTATCAAAGAGGTAGCACGTCTGCTTGGGATTGATTGGGCGAAGTACAGACGAGCTTTGCAGGACCGAATCGATAAGCTCAACCTGAATTCTCCGCATGCAGGCTTTGGCATTGCTTGGGTCTCGAAAGTCGATGAGAACGCATTTATTGAAGGTGCATTGGCTCGTATCGAGAACGGGCAGTTCCAGGGCCAGCCGATGGGCGAGCAATTCGATCTATTGGCTGAAATCTTGCGGGAATTAGTTTCGAGCAATGAATTGCCAAGCGAGCTGCGGAAGACCTTGACCAAGGTCTTAGATCACATGGACTTCGCAAAGCTCTCAGCTTCAAGCGCTCAGCACGGGCTCCAAAATCAATTTGCCAAGGTCCTTGGGTTTGATCCACGGTCCATCGATGTCCAGCTCAACGACGACACGCCAATCGTCAATTTAATGGGCACGCCGATACGTGGACGCCTTGAAGGCCTGCTCAGCAGACTTGCTTTGGGGAATGAGGGCGGAGCTACTCTGGATAGGTTAGAGTTCAACCTCGGGAGCATGTCGTTTTCAGCCGAAGCATCTGTCCGGCATAGGCACGTATTGCGACTTGAGGGATTAGACCAGGCGTTCGGAACAGCATGGAACCAACTGCGAGGTCAGATTGGACGTTGGACCGCAAGTGCGCGGCGTCGCTTTAGTCCGAGCGCCAAGCGAGTACTCGCCGACGTAGGTGTTATCGACGAGGCTGTACGGGGCGAACCTAAGAAGTTGGCACCTGCGATATCTGCAACTCTTGCGATAAAGGACCGTGAAGCGCAGAGTGAGGTAAGGAAGTCTGAATCCGCTGTCAAGGCTGCAAAGGACCGTTTAGATGCCGAGGGCAAGTCGTTGGTAGATTCACGCGAGTACTTATTGTGGCACCTTCTTGAGAAGCCTAACCCAATAGAATTCCAACCACGTGAAGACTTAGGACGACTCGACGCTGTTTACTATGTGAATGGAGCCCTCAATTCCCTATCCGATGCAAAGCAAACGAGCCAGAGGATTGCCGATAATTTGGGACGCCCCGTTCGGCTAATCTACAACCCTTCGTTCATCAACGGGGAAAAATACGCTTTGGACCCGTCGCTCGTTCCCGGAGAAACTGGAACACCTGATGTCGGCGACGATTTCGCTGAAGGAGTCTACGACCGTGCATGGATCAGTCTTGTCTCGTCATACATGAATGTCGCCCCGGAGGCGATCGCTCCAAGCGTTGCCGGCTCAAAGGAACGCAAGAGCCTGCTAACTCTTCTGCTTGCTAAGAAACCAACGCCAGAGATGGCTCGATTACAAAAGAATCGAACAACTAGACAGCTTTCGCACCTACTCTATTACTCGGACGAGCCGATCGTAGTAGTAACTCATCAGCAAGCATGCGCCCAAATGCGAAACGCACTCTTCACGAATTCGTTGCTGCAACGGACGGAACAGGCAAGCGGCAATGTCAATTGGATTGCTTGCGGTTCTCCGCTTACAGACAGCGAGACTTCGCCAATACCAAAGGAATATTCGACACTACAAAGCGATGCTGATCCGTTGGCAAAAATAACCGCATTCGAAGCAGAGCAAACGAAGAATCTTTTTCCTTTGTCAAAACACCTGATGAGGTATTACCTGCCACAGCTGCAATCATTACTTGGTTCGCCAGATAACGTGGGGTCAGTTAATCCTCAGCTTCCAAACGTTGGGTCGGCAGACCGACAGCACGAACAGCCGTCCGCGCGGTCAGCTTCTTCGGCTGAATACTTTAAGTCCACCGCCGCGGCGGTGGTGGTGCGCAATACGCAGCTTACTGGAGACTTCAACGGTGACGGGTTCTCTGATCTGTGTTTCGTGCGAGCAACGAGCAAAGGTAATATGGTTTTTCGACATTTTGAATTCAGGTTCAATTCCGCAGATGGGCTGACCGCAGATGAAATCAGCTTTCAGAGTGGGCTATTTGGCGGAAAACCCGGTAATGTAATAGCTGGAGATTTCGATGGCGATGGCTTTACGGACCTTTGTTTAATTAGGCAAGCCGAAGGCGGCAAGCGAGAGGGTGTCTTTGTCTGCAAACGAAATGACCGATTGGGCAGCTTCAACGAACTCTATTTTTTCAATCACTCCGTCACAAAGGAATTCCTGCTTTGGGACACGAGTGATGTTTTGGTCGCTCACCTGAATGACGATGGGATGGCTGATTTACTCTCTTACGATAGCCAGGCAGGGTCGTACCGCACTCAGCTGAACCTTGGAGCCGGCCGATTTTCGCAACCGACGCTCGCAGAAGAATTGCCAGGGAGCAATGTGCCTACGGAGTGTAAGCCTGTGGTAGCCGATCTGAATGGTGATGGGATGAGCGACTTATTGTTTGCTAGGGTATACTTGGTGAATCGAATTATCTCGGTCCCGGGGAGGCGTCGTATTCGTTACCAGTGCCAGTGTTTCAAGGAACCGGAGAGAATTGTCTATTTCGGCAGCAATTTGAACGGCTTCTCCCCTGTCGGGACATTGGTAAATCTCCCGCCCCCTTCTGAACTGAATCTTGTTGGGGATTGGAACGGCGATGGTGTCGACGACTTGGCACATCTGGTGCCTAATCGGGAATCGATCGATGGAAAAACGCATTTTTGCCTACAGTGGGCCCTGAATAAACATAAGGCAATTGCCTCTAACTCTCGTCCAGACCTTCGGTTCGGGAATGCAACTGGGGGGAGCATGGTGTTTGTGGTTACCCATGGCTCGCAATGACACACCGTCGGTGACGAGTCTCATTGGGATGCGGAGTACAAGCTCTAAGTCAGAGATCGTTCCCTTCTTTTTGACGACGGACTACCCGCGAACTCCAAACCAGTGAACCAAATTGAATGCGATCAGCGACTTAGTAACTTTCGAGCACATCGCAGTCGAGAAAGGTTCGGATTCCGCAACTCCCTTGCCCAAAACAGTTTGCCAATGTCAAGCTCGAAGATTCGAATGTCGCAGTTTGTCACACCTTGGGGAGAGCCTACTCCTCATAGAGTTGGCAGTAGCACGATTTGTACCTTAGGAACTTCGTTTTAAGCATGGCTGACCTTCGGTCGTCGCTTTTAGCACTTAAGGGCAAAACTAAATTGTCCTTCGAACTCTCTCGTGCCCGTCAACACTCACCCTGGGGCCCGATCACCAGCCCCGCGGCGACTTCGATGCAAAGGCCCGCATCCAAATCTCCGCCTCACATTTGCTCGAAGCGTTCCGCCGAGGTACCTGAAAGAGACAGTTGATCGCGTGACTCTACCTCAAAGGAACTGCGAGAGTAATTGACAATGCCTCCTTCCATAGGCGATGATAGGTCGGTGAAACTAAGTCAAATCGCGTTCGAGTTTTTGTATGCGGTGAACGGCAACGGCTTTGCGTCAAAAAAACACTGTGAGGACTAGAAGATGGACAGGTTCACTTGTTTGCTGCCAGTGGCTTTGATTACTTTCGTGCTTGCGGATAACTCGTTAGCCGCGGATCCGATCCTTGTACCCGCTTCCGGTCCGGCGGAGGGCAAGCTCAAGTACGATGCGGACAAGGCACTTGCCTATTACAAGAAGTTCTGCAAGCAAGGCAATGATTGCCCAGATGGTGAATTCATGCCACCGAAAGGGACGGACTGTACTCATTTCATTTGCCATGGCCTGAAAGAAGGCGGCGTGATGGTCGACAGCACTGAAGTTGAATGCCAATCGAAATGTTGTATTCGAGTGAAAGAGCTAGCAGCTGCGTTTTACAACGCAACAAAAAAGTACTCTAACGTAAAGCAAGTCAAGATTGCGGATGCGAAAGCAGGTGATTTCATTTTTCGCGTAAGCCTGTTCGGGAGCAAGAACCACGTGATGATGCTCAATGGACAACCAGATAAGAAAGGAGCCAAGATATTTGGGCACGCCAACAATCGTTGCGGTGAATACGTTGAGTTCGATGTAAACGATTGCAAGGCGTATCGAATAAGCGATCTGTAGATTGACAACTTAAATGTATGCTGGCGGCAGTGGGAGTCGGCAACATACAAAAGCCCAATCTAGTCCACGACGACCGAAAAGCTCTGGACAGCAGTGCCGTCAAGGCATTCAGCGAATACAATGACACAGCAGCCGTAGACTGCGACGTTCAAACTAAGTGCACCGATCTTTGGAGCTCACCTGGAATCAACTCCCTCGGATAGATATCGAGCTTCAAGCTTTCCGTCTTATCGAGTAAGTGAAACAGTTCTCCAGGCGCAACTGCTTGACGAACGGTCTCTTCGCCGAACAAAAAATCGGACGCAACTAGCTGCATGATCAAGTCATCGGCGCGTTGCTTGGCAGCGTCAGGGGAGGTGCAATGTCGATGTCCTGAGTCAGCCGAGGTTCGCCATAGGCCGAGCCAATCGAGCCCCCCGTCAAGTGAAATGGGAGTTCTAGCGACTTTGCAATCGCGACGAACTTGCCATACACGACGCGACGACTTGATACGGGATTTCCTATCCTACGAACGGAAGTTCATCGGGCAACTTGGTCGCCTTGGAGCATTCGCTGTCGAACGAGTTTCGGAATCGGCCAACTCCGCGCCCCAGTCAGTTTTTGCCAATTTGCGTCTCTCATTTTCGAACCTCTCGGTCGTCAAACGCAGGTAGAGATGTCCGCGCAAAGAGCTGGCAGGAGAGCGCTCTGTACCATAAAGAACTTCTTTGAAGAATCCCCGGATTTTTGCCGTCACTTCAGGCAGTTAATTGCGAATTGGCGACCGCGAAGCGAGTTCTCTTGTTCAAGTCACCACCGACGTTACACTCGGGGATGTACCAAGCAGTGGACGACCAAGAAGGGCACGACACGCGGTGGTCTGCCGTATGACAAGAACCGCATCTACCAGATGCTGACCAATGTCACCTACATCGGCAAGCTGACGTACAAGGACGAGATCCATGAAGGCCAGCATCAGGCCATCGTCGATCCTGAGGTCTTCAAAGAAGTCGGAGAGTCGCTGCGAAAAAATGGTCGCATCGGAATGATACGAGCTTCCACCAGCTTCGACGGAATGCTGCGAGGCATCCTTCGGTGTGCAAAATGCAATCGAGCCATGCGGCACACTTCTTCTGGCCGCGGCACGAAACGGTATCGTTACTACGTTTGCGGCAAAGCCGAAAAACAAGGCTATGAATCTTGTCCATCGCCTTCGATTCCCGCAAGGCAAATTGAGGGGTTTGTCGTCGACGAACTCCGCGTGTTCGCAAGTGACGACCAGCTCATCCGTGACATCTACGAACGCTGTTATGAGCAGAACCGCGAGGACATCGATTCGCAAAAACGTGAAGCCGATTCGATCGCGAAGTTTCTCAAAGAGGACCACGCCGAGATGACTCACCTTGTCGCAACGGCCGCTAGCCCTGACTTGATTGAAGCTACGCAAGCACGCATTGATAAAAGCGAAACACGATTGAAAGAGCTACGTGAAGCAATTGACAACCATCGGTCGATTCGCGTCAGCCACGCATCGATCCGCAAGACCCTCGGTGAACTGGATAAAGCCTGGGACACGATCCCACCGCGAGAACGTTGCCGACTGATGGAATTGTTGATCGAACGGATCGACTACGACGGCGTTGAGGGCACGCTTGATATCACCTTCCAGCCCGCCGGACTCGCGTCACTCGGCCAGGACGGCAACTTTGCCCGACACATTACGGAGACATTGAATTGAGCGACCTATCGACCAACTCAAACGAAACACCGCCGCGCACGTCGGCGATACGCCGCACGTTTCACGTTGCCCGCGTGGATCGCGGCGCCCGCGAAGTGCGCGGCGGTACGGCCCCACCGCGGCCCACAACGGGCCAACTGCCAAGACTGTCCCGGCTGATGGCACTCGCCATCCATTTCGACCACGCTTTGGCATCGGGCCGCCTCCGATCGCAAGCCGACTTGGCGCGAGCAGGGCAAGTCACACGAGCTCGCCTCAGCCAGATCATGAACCT
>NZ_VSZO01000030.1 GCF_008312935.1 Roseiconus lacunae
CAGTCTACGAAAAGCTAAAACTTGTGTAGATACCAATGCCCAGTGGGAGAGTGAAATGACTTAAGCCGAATCTTTCGTGTTCAACTGCTTAGCACAAACAAGATCATCGACATTTTAACCGGCGGTGTTCGCCGCATTTCGTGTCGTGGAGCGTTGACTGATGTCCCGGTAACTTAAGCTAAGTTTTTCACCGATGCGGCAGAACACTACACGGCCGCGGTCATCTTTTTGGCACTATCGATGATCGCCGAAGAGACCTTGTTCAGCGGCAGTACCGTGTCGACGCCACCACGCTTGATCGCCTCATTAGGCATACCAAACACGACAGAGCTATTCTGGTCTTGGGCAATGGTTTCGGCGCCCGCTTGTTTCATCGCCAACATTCCTTCGGCACCGTCGTACCCCATGCCGGTGAGGATGACACCGATCGCATTGCTACCAACGTATTTCGCACATGAATTGAATAGCACGTCGACCGATGGGCGGAACTGATTGACCGGCGGACTTTCGTTCAACTTGACGAGATACCTGGCACCGCTTCGGCCGACCGTCATGTGAAAATTCCCCGGGGCGATCAACGCTTGTCCGGGAATGATCATATCGCCACGCTGTGCTTCCTTGACTTGGATTTGGCATAGGTCGTTCAGTCGTTTGGCGAATCGACCGGTGAACCCCGGCGGCATGTGAATTACGACCACGATGCCGGGGATGTTTGATGGAAGCTTTGGGAGCACCTGAGTGAGCGCCTGTGTGCCACCCGTCGAGGTACCGATAGCGATCACCTTATGCGTGCTCGTGATCAAAGCATCGGTCGACGTGGATTGGACTTTTTGTGCGACCGATTCTGCAGGGATGTCAATTTTGGTGACCTTTGCTCGTGACGCAACACGAACTTTCTCGATAATTTCTTCACCAACATTAGCCATCCCGTTGGTCACATCGATTTTCGGTTTGGTCACAAAGTCGACCGCACCAAACTCGAGCGCACGCAGCGTCGTATCGCAGCCTTTCTCGGTCAGCGAAGACACCATCACGACCGGAGTCGGCCGTGCGTGCATCAGTTTGCTCAAGAACGTCAACCCGTCCATCCTTGGCATTTCGACGTCTAGTGTGATCACGTCGGGCTGCTGAGCGAGAATTTTCTCGCGTGCTTTGTACGGATCACTCGCCGATCCGATTACCTCGATGTCCGGAGCGGACGAAAGAATTTTGGTGATCAGCTGCCGCATCAGAGCGGAGTCATCGACGACGAGTACTTTGATCTTTGACATGTTGCCCCCTAGCCCGGGTCGAACGAATATACGCAGAAAGCATTGCTGCGGAAAACGTTCGTACGGAATTTGTTCGCGTTAAAATAGCGTGATATCGGAAACGGGCTCCGACGACTTTTTAGTCGTTTGAGCTCGTTCCATCTTTTCGGTTTCGACGGTTTTCTTGCGATCCAAGAGTTTCATCTTGGCGCGCCCGCTACAAGGTTCAAATAGAACCTGCATCCCTTGGTTGCCACCCAGAAATTTGGCGATGATTGGGATGTTTTCCATCGCCAAAAATTCACGGATGAATTGCTCGTTTTTTGTCCCGATATTGTCATCGTCGGATAAACCGAGGACGTTCGCACCACCAAAGACTTTGGCTTTCAGTCGACGTCGGTCGGCACCAAAATGCATAATGTCATTGATCAGCAACTCCATTGCGTGGACACCGAAACTGGTGGTTTTACGGGACGATAGATCTCCGGACGGTAATGCAAAATGATTCATACCTCCCGCCTTAATCACTTCGTCGTAAAGACAAACGGCGATGCACGATCCGAGGACGGTGCTGATTAGAATCGGTTGGTCGCTCGCCAGCACGTCGCCAACAATGATCGACTTCTTTGGCAGGGCCGGCGCGGGCGGCGGAGGAGCCGGACGGGCTGGGGGTGCGGCTTGAAGGGATGACTGTGGCCGCGCGGCGAGAGCACTCTGGCTGCCGGGGCGGGCCGGCGATTGAGATGCCGACTTGACGAAACTCGTGTGTTGATAGATCGTCCGCCCGGTTCGTGTGTAGGTGTCGGTCAAACCGGACAACGATTCCGAATGCCCGATGAACAAAGACCCCTCGGGCTTTAAGTACTGCGCCATGTGACGCATCACTTTGTCCTGAGTTTGCTGATCAAAATAGATCAGAACATTGCGGCAAAAGATCACGTCGAATTGCATTCGCATCGGCCATTCAGAAGCCAACAAATTCAACTGTCGAAACGTGACCGACTGGGTCACTTCCGGGCGCACGGTTAGGTGACCGGGTTCGGTGATCGCAGGGGAAAAGTATTTTTTGATGTATTCCGGCGGCGTTTCCAAAAGCTGTTCGGGAATGTACGTCGCTTGCTTTGCTTTTTCCAATACACTCGTATCGATATCGGTTGCAAGAATCCGAACGTCCCAACCGGGGAGATGCCCAAAGGTGTCGCGAACGGCGATCGCGAGCGTGTAAGGTTCTTCGCCCGTCGACGCGGCGGCACACCAAATACGAACCTTCTTCGGGCGCTCACCTCGATCCGCTTCCTGAATCATTCGCGCGAAGATGTTTCCACAAAGGTGTTTAAAATGATGTTCTTCGCGAAAGAAATGCGTTTTGTTGGTGGTAATCCGATTGATCATCTGTTCCATCTCGGGGCCGTCGGGACCTTGAGATTTGATCAAATCGTAATAGGCGGCGAATGATCCGATATTTAGGTGACGTAGGCGTTTCCGCAAACGCGACTGGACAAAATCCTGTTTGTTATCCCCCAGCGAAATCCCGGTTGACTTGTAAATCAAATCTCGAAAGAGGCGAAATTGAGGGACTCTCAATACAGCTTTCTGAGCAGCATCTTGTGTCGGCGCGTCGGTGGTTGTCATCTTATGCTTTACGTACTCGTTGATTGCGTGGGGAGGTCCGAATCGATCATGGAAACTCGGCCGAACCTAAGACGCAGTCCGCTCCTTGCGGTCCGCGGTGCGAGCATTCTCGCCGGAAGAAAACGAGGGCTCCTGGGGAGAAACGTGGATCGGTCGATTGACATGAATCCCCAAGCTTGATGTCAAGTTCAGGAGTTCGGCACAGGAGACGAGCAAGTTTTCCCATGGCTGCTCTGTACCTTGATCAGCCACGCCATTGGTTAAGCGAGAGTGACCCTCTGCCGATGCAAAGAGTTGTTGCATTCGCTGAGATAATCTGACCATGTTGCCGGCTCTCGCTGATTGGGAAATATGCAAATGCAACTTGTGTTATTCGAAACACGAAGCAGGTTCCTTCCCGATTAAACGCGGCCACCTCCTATGGCCGCGTCGGTTTGAATCATCGACTTTCAACTAGAAGTCCATGAAGTCATCGTGACCGCCAGCGGCCGGTGCCGCAGGTGGGGCGGGGGCACGGTGTGGTGCCGCCGGTGCGGGAGCGTGCGAAGCGGTGTGTGACGGTCCGCCGGTACCGAGTTGGAATCGGCTAACCATCTGATCCAGGCTTCGGGCATGGTTGAGAACTGAGCCGCTCGTACCAGCCATTTCCTCGGTCTGACTGGCGTTTGCTTGGGTCAGTTGATCGATCTGCGTGACCGCCTTGGTGACCTGTTCGATCCCCGTCAATTGCTCCTGCGAAGCGGCGGCGATTTCGGCAACGATGTCAGTGACTCGTTTGACCGAATCGACGATTTCACCCAGCGTTTCGCCCGACTTGTTGACCAATTCGGTACCTTTCTCGACCTTGCTGGCCGAGTCTTGGATCAGGCTCTTGATCTCTTTCGCCGACGACGCACTGCGTTGGGCGAGATTACGAACTTCTGAAGCGACGACGGCAAAGCCGCGTCCTTGTTCGCCGGCACGTGCGGCTTCGACGGCGGCATTGAGTGCCAGCAAGTTCGTTTGGAAGGCGATCTCGTCGATCGTGGTGATGATGTCGGAGATTTGCTTGCTCGATGCGTTGATTTCTCGCATCGCCTGAACCGCGTCACCGACGACCTTACCACCTTCCGAGGCCACATCGCGTGATCCGTTGGCAAGGGCACGAGCCTCTTGAGCGTTGTCGCTGTTTTGCTTGACCGTGGTGGTGATTTCTTCCAAGCTAGACGCGGTTTCTTCGAGGCGTGCGGCTTGCTGCTGGGCACCGCGTGAGATTTCCTCGGCGGCACTGGACATCTCGGTGGAGGCCGTCGCAACCGTCGTCGAAACTTCGCGAACCTCGACCAGTGCGTCCCGAACCGAGCCAACCATTTTCGACATCGCATCGGCGACTTGACCGATACCGTCGGCGCCGAGATCGGGGAAGGCAACTTCAAAATTGCCGTCGGCAACCGAATTGACCAAGCCCAAAACGATTTCGACCTTGCGTTGCGTTTCTTCGGTCTTGATTCGATCTTCTTCGATCTTGTCCTGAATTTGTTTTTCCATCGCCAAGCGTTCGGTGATGACATCCCAAGTCACCATCGCACCGAGGTACTCGCGATTTTGGTCGAAGACCGGGCTGACCAACAAGCTAAGCGTTTCCGGCCCGACCTTGATATCGGCTTTGACCGGAAGCTGGCTGGGGTCGGCCAGCATGCGGCGTTGGTGGGCGGGGTTCTTGTGGAAGATATCGATGCATTGACCGATCATTTCGTCGGCGCGGCAAGGCAGGTGCTCTTGCAATCGACGCAGCGTATTGACCGAAGCCGGGTTCATGTATTGAATGATGAACTCACGATCGGCAAACATCGTGTTGATCGGTGTTTGCTCCATCATCGATTGGATGCGAGCGATTTCCTTGTCCGCGATTTGCTTTTCGGCGATAAATTTCCGCATCCCTTCGGCAAGACTTCCGATCGAGTCTTCCCCGACGGTGGTGATCTCACGAGAGTAGTCCCCCTCTTGCGCTCGACTAATGACGTCAAGGATCTCCTCGACCGCCTCGGTTGAACGTTGAGCCGCTTCCTTGCTTGCCTTCTCTGCCTCGGCAACTTGCTGGAGCAGTTTTTTGCTCTCGGTGATGTCCGACGCGTACTTTACGACCTTGTAAGGTTTACCCGAAGGATCCAAGATCGGATTGTATGAAGCCTGAATCCAAACCTCGTTTCCGCTGCGATCGAAGCGTTGGAATTCGCCGGCTTGGAATCGGCCGCTGGCCAAATCGGACCAGAAGTTTCGATACTCGGCCGTGTTGGCATAATCACGATCGACAAACAGGCTGTGGTGTTTGCCCTGGATTTCGCTGAGTGAGTACCCGACCACGCCAAGGAAATTTTCGTTGGCGGTGCGGATCGTACCGTCGAGATCAAACTCGATGACCGCTTGTGATTTTCCGATCGCGTTGAGTTGGCCTTGGTGATCGGTGGCGCGAAGTTTTTCTTCGGTGATATCCGAAGCAAACTTAACCACCTTGTAGGGCTTGCCTTCGGCGTCTAAGACGGGATTATAGGATGCTTGAATCCAGATATGGCTTCCGTCGCTGCGGACGCGTTCGTATTCGCCGGAGCTGAATCGTCCGCTGGCGAGGTCCGACCAAAACTGACGGTATTCCGGTGAACGTGATTCTTCATCGGTCACGAACATGCGGTGATGATTACCTTGGATTTCATCCAAACGGTAACCGAGCGCTGACAAAAAGTTGTCATTTGCGGTGATGATCGTTCCGTCTAGGTTAAACTCAATGACCGCTTGTGAACGGTTGATCGCATCGAGTTGACCTTGGGAATCGGCCAGTTTTTCTTTGGTTTGGGAAATGTCAGCCAAGACGGTTCGCAAACCATCGGCAAGGTGTCCGACGGCGTCGTCACCGGTCACGGTGATTTGTTCGGAGTAGTCGCCCAGGACGGCGCGGTCGATGACGGTCATCAGCTCTTCGACCTGGTCGATCGCGCTGTGGTCTTCGTGATGATCGTGGCTACCGGGCAACTCGTCGGACGGTTGAACGGGTCGCTTAGAAGTTTTGGTATCTACAGGTCGATTGGTGGCCATTCGTGGTGCCCCTCGTTTACTCGGTGTGAATTGTGTGGTTTGATCTTCGGGTCGAAGAATCAAGGAAAGTCGGCAATAACAATTCCGGGCCTCGAAGCGGTCCGGTAAATCGAATCAGAGTCTGAATTCCATCAGGCCCGTTAGATGGAGACGGTTTCCGCCCCGATCAGATCATCCATGTTCAACAACGTGATCAGCCGATCGCCGGATTTGGCGATGCCGGTCATGAATGTTGTGTCGGCTTGGCCACCAAGATCGGGGGCCGATTCGATGTTTTCTTCGGCGACGTTCAAGACGTCGCTTACGGCGTCAACCACCAGTCCGATCACCTTGTCGCCGATGGTGACGACGATGATCACGGTGAATTGGTTGTAGTCGACTTCCGGCATCGCAAACTTGGCTCTCAAGTCGATGATCGGAACGACGGTGCCGCGGAGGTTCATGACGCCGCGAATATGAAACGGCATGTTGGGGATCGGAGTGATTCTCGAAAGCCCTTTGATCTCTTGGACTCGCAGAATCTCGATGCCGAACTCCTCGTCCTGTAACGTGAACGTCAAGAACTGATTCCCGTCGGTTGACAAGTCAGTCATCTGGACCACGTCCGCGGCGTCAGAGATTGGTTCTACTTCTTCGGTTGTTGTCATCAATTTACCTATCTTTAAAGTCCTGGCTTGGGCGCCCAGACCGAGCGGGTGATTGTCACGAAGTTCGATCTATGCGGTCAGAGACTTCAAACTGACGATGTCCAGGATCAGGGCCACGCGCCCGTCTCCCAATATGGTTGCCCCGGCAATGCCTTCGACTTTGCGGAAGTTTGCTTCGAGGTTTTTAATGACGGCTTGCTGCTGTCCGATCAAATCGTCCACCAACAGCGCGAACTTGGTATCGTGATCCTCGACGATCACCAACAGCCCCTGACACGGATCGGTCTGGGCTTCGGTGAGGTTTAAGATCGAGTGCAATTGCAAAATCGGAACGACTTCGCCTCGCACTTGGACGACGTCCATGTTGTTTGCCAATCGCTTGATTTCGCTCCGACGCGGCCGGAACGATTCGACAACCGACAGTAACGGGATCACATAGACTTCCGATCCGAGGCTGATCAACAAACCATCCAAGATGGCAAGTGTCAGCGGCAAACGAACCGTGACGACGGTTCCCTTACCAGGTTCAGAATTCAGCGTGACGCTTCCTTTGAGCGCTTCGATGTTTCGACGGACGACGTCCATCCCGACGCCTCGGCCGGAAACGTCGGTGACCTTTTCGGCCGTCGACAATCCGGCATGAAACACCAACTCGCAAATTTCTTGCGAAGAAAGTTTTTCGTCGGGGCTGACGATGCCGCGGTCGATCGCCTTTTGACGGATCCGGTTCAGATCCATCCCCTTGCCATCGTCTTTCAGTTCGATGTAGATGTTGCCGCCCTGATGATAGGCGCGAACCAAAATGTGGCCTTCGGCCGGTTTGCCCGCCGCGAGTCGCTCTTCCGGCGTCTCGATCCCGTGATCGACCGAATTGCGAATCATGTGAATCAGTGGATCGCCGATCTGATCGACGACGGTCTTATCGAGCTCGGTTTCTTCTCCCGAGACTTCGAAGTTGATTTTCTTGCCAAGACGGTTGCTCAGGTCGCGAACGATTCGCGCCATCTTCTGGAACGTCGCGGCGACCGGAACCATTCGCAATGACAAGCTTTGTTCTTGTAGATCACGAACGATCTTGCTGAGTTGAACGATCGCCGGTGAATCGGTGCCGCCGCTAACACTCGCCCATTCCTGTTCGACCATGGAAATGCCGATCACCAGTTCGCCGATCTGGTTGATCATGCTATCGAGTCGTTCGCCGTTGACGCGAACCGATTCACGCTGGGGCGCACCGGAGGCCTTCGCCGGGGAAGCTTTGGCGTCAGATTTACCGGCCGCGGCGTCAGAAGATGTTGCCTCGGATTCACTCGAGGCCGATGCCTCGGGAATTTCCGGTGCCTTTTCTACAACCTTGAATTCGACGGTCGTTTCGTCATCGACGAACATAAACACGTCCCGAAGCACACTCTCATCGCGTTCGGTTTCTAGGTTCAAAGTCCACCCCAAGTACGAAGACTCGGGATCCATTTCTGAAATCGATGGTAGTTCGGAAACATCAAGTTCCAACTCCGAGACTTCGCCACATTCTTCCAGGTCCCGCAGCAGCAACAGCGGATCAAGACCGAGGTGGAAGAAGTGAACCGAAGGACGAAACTTCACCGCGTAGTATTTGCAGCTCGATTCGTCCGTTGTTTCGTTTACCGTGCTTTGTTCTGATGCCGATTCGGCACCTTTGCCGCCATTAATTTCTTCCAGCCGGGCGATCACTTCGGCGGTGTTCGTTGGTTCGGGCGTGCCGTCACGCGCGGCAGAAAGCAAGCCGCTGAGGACATCGACGGAAGCCAGCAAGACTTCTGTGGTTTCACTCGTGACTTGAATCTCGCCATCACGCATTCGATCCAACAGGCTTTCAAGCACATGGGTGAACTCACCAACGCCTTGAACACCAAACGTTGAACTCGCACCCTTGATCGAATGGGCGGCACGAAAGATTGTATTCAGCAGTTCCGTGTCGTCGGGCGTACTTTCAAGTTGCAGCAAAGCTGCTTCCATATTTTCGATGTGCTCGGAAGCTTCATCGAAAAACGACTCCAGGAACTGACGCATGTCGACCTTCATCGCGGTTCTCCGTCAGTTCGAGTTAACGTACGACCTTACTAATGACTTGCATGAGCTGTTCGGGATTAAAAGGTTTGACGATCCATCCGGTCGCACCCGCAGCCCGTCCCTCTTGCTTCTTTGAATCTTGTGATTCTGTGGTGAGCATCAGGATCGGTGTGAACTTGTACTTTGCCTCGGCACGGAGCCGACGGATCAAAGTCATCCCGTCCATCACCGGCATGTTCAAATCTGTCACGACGACCTTGACGTCTTTGCCGGCGACGTTTTGCAATGCCTCTTCACCGTTTCCCGCTTCGATGACTTCGAAACCGGACTCTCGCAACGTGAAGGACACCATTTGTCGCATTGATGTGGAGTCATCAACCACAAGCGCAGTGTTAGCCATTTCTTCTAGAACTCCGGTTTAAAACAACTCAATATTGGATTCGTTGGAGGGTGTTTCGACGCCCGCTTCGCCGGTCAGGACGCGGCGTTCGTCGTCGATGCAGTACGAAGCAGCAATTTTTTCGATCCATTCATCCGACCGTTTTTTGGCCAGCCCCTTCGGCTGCGACCCGACGATCGATCCAAACGCGTCTCGCATCTCGCTCAGTGTCGACGTGACGTGATGCAACCGTTGACTCACCGCGTCTTGGAATTGCAATGTCATCACCGACCTGGTGATCGCGCCGGCCAATTCGTCACTCGACGTCTTAGTCGACTCGAGATTGTTCTCCAGCTCCGTCTGGTATTCCGCCAAGCTCGTTAGCATCTCTTCGACGCGTTGTTCACAGGACGCAGTCGCCTCCTGTTCGACGGTGACCAAGTCTTGTGTTTGCTGATAGGTCGTTCGCAGCGATTCGGCTAAGCGATCGACCACTTCGCGAATCTTCTTACTCGCTTCGGATACGTTCTGAGCCAAGTCGCCCGTTTCCGATGCGACGACGGCAAAACCATCGCCGAAGTCACCCGCTCGAGCGGCTTCGATTTGTCCGTTCAGTGAAACCATCCGCGAACGGTTGGCGATGTCTTCGATTCGAACCATGCAGGTTTCGACATCTTGGACGTCCTTTTCGATTTCGGCCAACATGTTGGCGGTCTCTTTGGTCGAGTCACTCGTGCGACGGACCTGAGAAAGCAATTCGGAGACGACTTCGCGGACCTGTTCAACGCCGGCGGTCGATTCATCGCGGCGTGAATCGGTCGCCATCTGAACCACCTGCATTGCTCGTTCGGCCATGTCGCCAAACGAACGACTCAGATCGTCCGTGGCCGACGTTCCCTTTTCGACGGCGTCGAGGATTTGTCTTTCCAACACTTCGATCACCGGCAGGCTAGCCGACACCTCGGTCCGCAGTCCCGCCGATCCGGCAGGACCGCGACCGGTCAATCGCGACCAAAGACGACGTACGGGGTAGAGGACCTGTGGTCCGAAACCACTCATGGATGGACTCCGCTGGTGTCCCGTCGGGGCAATGGGGGATACGGTTTGTACGGCTTCGTGACTCAAGACTCAGCCTCGGCGGTAGTGGCGGTCGACTCGCAGGAAGTGGATTCGGCGGACATCGCCTCAGCCGATGACGCTGTTTTCAACGCGTCGATTTCGTCTGACGCGCTCGGAACCTCGGGAGTAGGTGTCGCTTCGGATTGATCAGCGACAACCTCACCTGATTGATCAAGCGTGCTGGTTTGTGCCAGGCTGTCAGCGACACCACTTTCTTGCTCGGGTTGCGAATCTGCGTCGTCTTCGACGACAGCACTGTCGCCATTTTCGTCTCGCTGAGCAGGTATCGGAGACGCTTCGACAGAAGTCACGTCCGCGACAGTGGTCATGTCTTCGTCACCCGCAACATCCGAGAGCGGAACTGTTTGCTCTTGGACTGGTTCGGTAGACTGAGTCGCCTCACTGTCGACGTTTGATTCGCCGGGCGTGCCTTGCGGTTCGATGTTTGCTTCCGAGACCGCGGTCACGTCGTCGGCTGAGCTTGTCGCGTCAGATTGCGCGTCTTCGATCGCACTCACGATCTCGTCGATCGAAAGAAAGCTGCTCGCGCCGGCTCGTTCGAATGAATTGGCGAGCTGTTGCGTGACACCTTGCCATTCGATCGTCGTCGAGTCTGAGTCTTCGGCGGCGGCCTGCGCGGCGATCAAGAGTTGCAGAATGGAGGCGTCAATGTCGTGCGCTTCCGAAAAGTCGAGCTGCAGTGTTCCACCGCTTTGCAACGCTTCGCGAATCAACGCATGCAACTGTTCGGCATGCGCCACTCCGACAGACCCAACGAATGGGATGTTGATCGTTTCCATGCCCCCGATCCAGCTACTGGTAAAAACAATTTGTGTTGAACTGCAGACGACTGTCGCCGCAACGAATGTTCGGCGCCACACGTCCCACGCCATCGCCTAACGCATTTACACTACGATGCCAATAATTACGCGGATGCGAAACGTCGGTAAACGGACACGACTGCGCAAACAAAACGACATGGCATGCCAGTGCGGATCAGTCCCGGATTACCGAACAGGCAAACCTACACCGCTTTTAGATAAATAAGCCGACGCTAAACCATCAGCTTTGGGCGTTTGTCATCCATCCGAGATAGAACAAACAGACAGAGTTTTCAGGCAGAAGGGCTAAAGTGCCTGCGTTATGCGGTTGATCAAGACACCGCACAGTATCTGAAGCCACCGAGAAAGGTACCGATCACTGAGACATCAAGCGATCGGTAGCATGATGGTGTCAAAGCATCCGAGAAAAGAATGGAGACGGTAGCGAAAGCAAGCTCGCTTTCGCCAACCTGAAGGAGAGATCAAGCTTCGGATGCATCTTGAAGTCCTGGCGTTTCACCTAGCCCCAATGTTCGGCATCGACTGATCAGCCGCTGGCGTCAGCACGGGTTACTGCTCGATAACCCTTGCTAACGCAGTTCGGCTAATCCGAGAACCGAATTGGAACGAGGCACTAGTTCAAGTCGAGACCTTCGAAGTTGACTTGGTCGATCAAATCAACTTCGACGGGTACCGGTTGAACCGGCATCTGATCAAATTCCAACAATGCTGGCTCGTCAACAAGGATTCGCTGATCGTAACGTGGAGGCTGCGGCTGTTGCCGAAGCGGCAGGCAACAATCTGTACATTGTCCGCTTGGCAAGCCATCGACCGTGGTGCCGGTAAGGCTGAGTAGATAATCGGGATCAAGCTCTTCTTGATCGATCCACATACCTTCCGGAGTGATCTCCATCGTTCCGAGGTCGAACTGCAAGTTTCGACGAAGCACCTCGTAGTTCACGTAAACATTCAGCAACGTGTTTTGAGCGTTCAACAGTGCCGTCAACGCGGTGATCGTGTCACGTGCCGCGGTCGGTCCGCTACTCAGCCCACGTGCGTCGCGAAGCTCACGAATGTCTTCGTTCAACTCGATCTGGCTGGTCGCGATGCGAACACTTTGGCGACCGTACTCAAACGTGATCCGGTTTGCTTGCAGTTGTCGAATTTGGTTTCGCAGCAACCGCCAGATCCCATCTTCATACTGATAGTAATTGCGTTTCGCTTGCTCGAATGAGATCAACGCTTGCCGGTACGTGTTACGTTCTTGCAGTCGTGTGATCGGAGCGTCCCAGCGTAGTCCCATCCGGATAGTGGTGTTGTCGTTGTTGAACGTCCATGGGGAGTTACCGTCGCCGCCGATCCCTCCTTCGACGACGAGGTCCAGACCGCTCTCCAAGGCGTCGGCGTTAAATTCAATTAGTCGCCACTGATCGACCAACGCGGCGCGGCTATTCGCCCAGTCACGCCGATTTCGTCGAGCGATCTCGAACGCTTCGGTCGGTTCAATATCGACGACGGGAAGTAACGCGCTCTCAGTTCTTGCCCGAGCTTGGTAGAGCTGTAACTGCAAGACGTCGTCGCCGAGCTGCAGCATCATGTCTTGGATCTCCAAGATAATCTCTTCACGCAGTTTATCGGCGAGTTCTTTGCCTTCGGATTGTTCGGCATTGGTTGCCAACATATTTTCCAAGCGAGCTTCGATCGTTTCAACTTTTTCCGAGTACTCCGCATAGCGTTCAAGCAAGGCATCTAGTTCTTCGGTCAGCTCGTTTTGCAGTGTACGTAATGATTCGACATCGAAGAGAGATTCATCGATGCTATCGACATTCAGCAACGTACAGATGTTTTCACGTTCCGTTTCATAAAGGCGAAGTAACTGTTGGTTCTGCTCCAAGCGTTTCGGAATCGCTTCGGCTAAGAGTGCGATGTCAGCGCGAACCCGGCTGGCATCATCAGTTTGCAACTGCTGCAAAAAGTCTTTCAGAGGTCCCAACTCGGATTGGATTTCGCGCAAGGCCCCGGCGATACTATTCGACCATGTCATCGCCGAAATCGGCAAATCGGTTTCCGGGTCAATCTCTTGGCGAGTTTCTTCGAGGATCGCGATGTTTTGCAGACCGATGTTGCGGCGGATGCCGACCAGTTCGGTGCGGCGTGATCGCAACTCGGTGTCGATCAACTCGAATCGTTGCAGGTAGGGATCTTCGATCTCCACACAGATGTAAGGTGGAAGTCCCAAGTCCGTCAGGAAGGAATCGAGGCTCGATTGATAGTCACGTTGATCACCGACCAAGACGGTTTGGCGTTGTAGCAGTTCACTTCGCTGCTGTGCGACCTGCAAGCGTTGACTGACGATTTCTTGGGGGTCATCCGGGATCGTGGTCAACAACTCGATCAATGTATTCTCGAGGACAAGCAACGTTTCAGACAGACGCGCGATATTTTCCTGTTGGTTGCGGATCTGAACTTGGGTTTGTAGCAGACCAAGGAAACCGCCTGCTTGGGCGCCCGCAAAACCGCCTCCACTGACACCGCCACCGCCGCCGAGACCGCCGAAACCGCTGCCGACTCCGCTAAACCCTTGTAAACCGACGCCGAAGACACCACCGCTTCGTGAGACAGAGCTTTCGGTGTTCCGTCCGATCGTAATGTTCAGATAGAAGCTTCGGCGATAGCGTTCGAACGACCGAACATTGGCCAGCAGTCGTCGCTCGGACAACGTCAACCGTTCCATCACGACGTCGCGTCCGGCGTTGAGCAAGAACGGTTGAATAAACGAAAAGTCCAGGATGGTCGATGCAGACTGGGTGTTGGGACCGTCGAGCGTCCAGATGATTTCGTTGGCGAGTCCGACAACAAGCTGACTGCCCGTCGCGAACGCGCGGCTCATCGTGACATTTCGGTCGAGTCCGATTGCAGACGCACCCGATCCCGCTGCCGCGAACGTCGTCCCGGAATCGGCAAAGAACTGTGTGTCGAAGCGGAAACGCTCGCTGCTGACGTCGAGCGCCGATAGATAAAGCTGTTCGAGCTGTTCTTGGTAGTCAGGCGAATGCAGCAGTGCTAACTGGACAGCGGTGTCGTTGTTCAGAACGAGCACGCCGTTTTCGTTGAGCGGCAGGAATTGCCACCAGTCGGGGCTTTCCGCCGCGTTAGTCACCCCGGCGGCTTCCCACATCGGATACCCACGTCGACCATCAACACACTGCATGTAGCGGTACGACGCGGGGTCGTCCAGCGGCATCGGTTGGAAGTCCAAGTCAAACGGATTGAACATCCGGCTGCGGCGATCGGCGTAGACGTTGAAGTCGGCGGTCGGTCGCCGGGCCAAGTGCGATGACTTTTCGCGAAGCAATTGACTGACTTCTTGGTCGGCCTGCTTTCGGTAGTACTGACGGTGACACCCGGGGACTGAAAACAGAGACACCGCAGCAGTCGACAAACCAGCAATGCATCCTAGCAATCGGTTCCGCTTCGCCGTCCGTGTTCGCTTACCTTTTGCTTTCATCAGTGTCACGCCTTTTGGAATCCAGAGATTCAATGCTCACGATGCAGCGAATTGCTGTCATTGCGACAATCGCTGCTAACGAATCGAGTGTTCCAGGCGTCATTGCCGGAACGACTCACCCATCGAATCGGACCGAACTGATTGACACCATCAGATCCCGTGGGAGAACCAGACGGCTTTGGGGGGCCGGTGCACGGGTTGTTCAGCCTGTGCGGGTTATTCGGATTAGCCCTCAGGCCGCACCGGAGCATTGAACACGAACCATTGTTTGAGTCCGCTGCCCGAAGTTGATAGCAATCCCCCTCGTACCCAAGAGGTGCCGTACCCAAGAGGTGCCACCCACCTTTCAATTCCGCGAACCGCGCCCGAAATAAAATCCGATGAACCGCGCCCGAAAGGTGCCACCCACCATTTCCTCGATCCCGGATTGACCTGCGCACATTTTCACGGGGTGTAAAAATGTTCCTAAGCCAACAGGGCTACAATGACGTCGTTTCCCTTCTTTCCCGAGGTGCCTTGCGATGAATCTCTGGTGGCGACACGATTTGCTAGCTTTTGTCTTTGCAATCACGATCACTCCGCTGGCTTGGTGTCAATCTTCAGCGACACCCGATCGAGTCGCGACGCATCAAATACTGCCGGTCAGTCAGCAAGCATTTGAATTTCAACATTTGGGTCAGACAAAAGCGGTCTGGCATGCCAGCCAAACGACCATACGCCCCTACTTATTTCCACTGATCGGGCCAAGCGGACAATCAGTGACGCGAATGGGACACCCTGGTGCTCCGGACCACGACCACCATCGTTCCGTCTGGTTTGCCCACCACAGCGTCGACGGCATGAGTTACTGGAGCGAGAACGGCGGGACGCGTATCCAACAGAAGCAGTGGTACGCGATCGAAGACGGCGCCGAAGCGTGCCGCCTAGCCACGAATCTGGAATGGATCGCAACGGACGGAACGCCGCATGTGAACCAAGATTTGATCATTGAATTGATCGCTGGCAAAGACAATGAATTTTGGATTGACGTTCAGACCGAATTTCGAGCGGCCGAGGGACGCGAGACGGTTACATTTGACCAATCCAATTTTGGGATTTTCGCCGTCCGTGTTAGTAAACAACTCTCTCAAGTGTTTGGCGGTGGCACGTTGACGTCCGATACCGGTGACACCGGCGAGCCTGCGTTGTTTGAGAAGCCTCACCGATGGGTCGACTATAGCGGGAACACAACGGTCTACCACGAAAATCAATCGGACAGCGTCCCCGAAGGCATCACGTACTTTGATCACCCGACGAATCCCGGTTTCCCCAACCGATGGCACGTTCGCAAGGACGGTTGGATGTGTGCTTCACCGACGATGACGGCCCCCATCATCATTGATAGTGATTCTTCGTTACAACTGCGGTACCGACTATCGATCCACCGCGGAGGCTATGACCCCAACCGTGCTGCCGCGACGTTCAAAGATTTTGCAGCACAAAAGCCTTGGAGCATCGAGCGATCGAAACGCCCCCACATCCGTTATGAATTAGTCCGTCAGTAAACCCAAGCATCAGCCGAATGGGGTAAGCCACGGTTTCCGTGCAATAGCTGGGTTACCGCCCGTCGGTTGACCGCCCCCACTCCGGGAAAATCATCTCAGGCTGTGGTGTCTCACGCAGCCGACTCTGCCGAAACAAGCCCGTCTGCCTCATCTTGACCTTCATCAAGGCTAGCAAGAACCGGCGCATCGAGCGATCCGGCACCGACTCGGAGGCTCAGCACACGAATCCCTAGCTGAATCACCGGGACAGGACGAAGCGTGGCACTGGCAAGAATCCCCAAGGCCAGCAATCGACCGACCGATGACACTCCAAACAACAGATAATAACTTTCGCGCGTTGTTCCAGTCATCGTCAGCAACCAACCACCGATGGCGGCACCCGCGAAGATTGCCAACGTATTGGCGAAATTGTAGACCGTCAGCATCATGATGCGGCGATGCTTTGGAATCGCTTCAAAAAACATCAAGAAGAATCCCAGCTCGTACGCAGCCCAAAGCACGCCACTGAGAACTTGGGCGAACATCAGCCATGCATAGGACTGTGAAACGATCCAACACGCAGACAGCGGAACGAGCCCCACGGCGCCGATCCACAACAAGGATTTGACACCAAAGCGTTTCGCAAAGCTGGCCCAATACGCCAGACTGATCGACTTGGCCACGAAACTCAAAGAGATCAAGCCAACAAACTGCGGATAGCTGAACTGCAACTCCTTCAACATAAAGGGAGTGAAAAACGGCCCAGACACTTGCACCATCCCTTGGAGCACCGCCAAGAATACAAGTAAAAGGCCGCCATGAACTCGAACCAAAGGAATCGGCTCGGTGCTGGTAGCCCCCATTGAGGACGCAGGTGGATGATCCGGGCGTTCAATCGGTTGATGCCGTGACAACCAGTACACCGACCAAAACCGGAGCAAACTGGCAGACAAGAACATGATGGAAAATGCCCACAGAACCTGTCCAATCGATTGCCCCCAGGCCAGCAACGCTCCGCCGATTAGAAAGCCACCCAAGGTTGTTAATTGCGCTAGCCTGCTTCTGACAGCAAAGTAGCGTGTACGCACTCGACTCGGCACCAGGTTTTCGATCCAGACGTTCCATGCCGGCCCAGTCGCCAACCCAGCTCCCCAATAAATTGAAGCGACCAACAGCAATCTGGCAGAGGAAATCTCACCCTGTAAAGCGGCATAAACGAGCGGCAAAAACGCACAAGCCTGAATCGATGCGCCGAACAAGATCCAACGTTGCTCCGACCCAAACCAACGCACCGCGCGCAACGATAGCAATTGCATCACCCCGCCGGCTAACATGGGTAAACTAGCAACCATCCCCGCAGTCAACTCGCTCATGCCGACCGCGAGGGCGAAAGCAGCCAGATAAGTCTCGCCGA
>NZ_VSZO01000031.1 GCF_008312935.1 Roseiconus lacunae
AAAGAATCCATGTAAGTCCGAGGTTTGATGGGTGGGAGTCATTCGTCGTTAAACTGGCGACTCGGACCCGTGATGCAGGCAGCTTGGAACTGCCTGTCACATTCGCTCCACCCACCAAAACCAAGGACTCTTTGACAATGAAAATTCTCGCCCTTGACCTCGGAAAATTCAACTCCGTTTGTTGTCTTTACGACTCAAATACTCGAAACACCAAATTTCTCACCACCCCCACCAAACGCGAGCAGCTACAGAGCATCTTTGAAAACGAAGGCAAGCTCGCCGAACTCGTCGTCATGGAATCCTGCGGGCCATCAGGCTGGATCAATGATCTCGCCGTCTCACTGGGACTCAGCACCCTGGTCTGCTCGACCAACGAAGAGGCTTGGCGATGGGCGAACGTTAAACGAAAAACTGACAAGGATGACGCCCTCAAGCTCGCACGCATGGCTGCCATGGGAGAACTGAAATCAGTTCACATGCCCTCGCCGCAGCATCGTGAATTTCGATCCCTCGTCAAATACAGAAAAACACTCGACGGACGGATCAATAAAACCAAAAACACCATCCGAGCCTGGTTCGTTAATCACGGCATCGAAATCGACAAGGGCGACAAGGCATGGCACACCGGACGAGAACGCATCAACTCGTTCCGCAAACCGATCCAAGACTGCACCCCGGGTGAACTCTGGAAGGGACAACTCGATATCGAACTCACTATCCTCGACTCCCTGTCGCTACAGCTCGACACCGTCGTCAAAAAACTCGAACAACTTGGCAAAGACGATGAACGCGTCAAGCGTCTGCGTACGATCCCCGGTGTCGGACCACGGACCGCAGAGATCCTGGTCGCCTGCTTCGACGACCCGCACCGCTTTGAAAACGGACGCCAAGTCTCCGCCTACTTCGGTCTCGTGCCACGACAATACCAATCCGGCGAGACCGATCGTAATGGCCGGATCACCAAACGCGGCAATCCACTGGCAAGAACGATTCTCGTTGAATGCGCCTGGGCATCGCTACGCTACAACCCATGGGCGAAGAACATCTATGAGCGGATCTGCGGCAAACAGAAAACTCGCAAGAAAAAGGCAGGGATCGCACTGGCACGCAAGATCGCCGTGATCGCCTGGGCCATGCTACGTGACCAGAAAGACTGGGAGCCAAAGCGGATGATCGAAGTCACCGAATCATTCGGCCCGATGCCCGCTGAGCTCAAAGAGACACTCACCACGATGAAGCCCAAAGAGAACAGCGACCAACGCAAATCTCGACTTCGTCGTGAGGCTCGTCAAGCCACCGTATCTGGCGAATCATCCAAGGCCAATCCAACCAAGCAGAGTACGCGACGGTCATCCAACTCTTCTGGTCAAGTCACTAAGAAAGGGCACCAACCACAGTCCTCCAAACAGAAACAAAAGTCAGCTTCGACCAAGTC
>NZ_VSZO01000032.1 GCF_008312935.1 Roseiconus lacunae
GATCTGAAGCAACATCGATAGGCGATGGGCTTCTTCTGAGCACGGAACAAAACCATTGATCATCGATGAACCGTTAGCGATTCTAGAGATCGCAGAGAAACAGTGGGCCTCACCACCGGGCGTCGGATGGCATCGCGAACGTTGGTGATAACGGGGTCGCGGCCAAACATCTTGAACTCAGGAAACAGCAGCGCCCGCGACTCCCGTTCATCACATGGTTCGTCAGGCTACGTTTGCCGCCGGCTGGAAGCTGGACGGACCAGAACCATTGTAGCAATCGCTGCGTGGTGATGGGCCTTATTGTCAAGCGGGATTACGATGTTAAACCGTGACCACGATTGCGATCAACAGGCGACAGAGGGTCCGTTGCCAATGGATGGGACGGTACGTGAATCAATACGGTGAACCAGGAGCGACAGCCAAACCGCAACATCAGGTGCGATCAACAGGCGACTACTGTTCCGTTGCCAATCGATGGGCCACTACGCGAGTCATCCGGCACGACGAAAGTAACTTGCGTTGCAAATCACCAAGCCATCATCCGATTGGAGAAGAGGATCTATCAAACCGTGACATCAAGAGCGATCAACAGGAAACAGAAGTCGCGTCACGAAGCGATGGCCCCGAATTCAGTCACGACGACAGGCGTCGGATCTGATCCGCACTCGAAGGTGAATGAACCAACGAACGTGATGTAGCACGACTAACGTCTGAAATCACCCGGTCGCGACGAGAGATTGTCCATTGTCAAATCGCCCGACTTCGCGACTCGGGTGCATTTCTTGGTTCGCCGCCTCTTCGTCATGCTGAATTACAGAGGAAAGTCCGGCGTCTCGGCAACAACTGTCACATCGTCGTCAGATTCGCAGATGCGACGGATTGTTTCGTGCAGCCTGTCGACCTCTGCTGTTGTGTCAACAAACATGAATTTCGACCAGCTCCACTTTCTACCCCGCGGCGTCAACACTGTGGCACACAAATCGAGAGCGTCGCTATCGGGGATCTGCATGCCGTATACCCCGATGCCACACGTGAACGGTAGCCCAGAAATAGTGACCCACCACCCCCAGTCTTCGCAAACGAAATCAGACGCCTCGTATCCGTTCTCAATCAAATGAGATTGCAAATAGCGAGCAAACGCCTTTCCGTACATGCCCTCGTTGACAAGTTCATCATCCTCGCCCGGCATCACGCCAAGCTTTGGCGATCGGACGTGAAGGAAGGGGCTGGAACTCATCGGGGTTTACGTATGTCGGCGAACGGCGGGGATCACGCGGCCGCCGCAAGTGATCATCCACTTCAAAAACCACGACTCGGCGGCTCGTCGTGCATCGAATTGTTCGTCGATTTACGGTTGCTGCCGGCGCGAAGCTGGACGGACGTGATTCATTGTAACAATCGCTAAGCAGCATGGGGTGATCCATCAGTCTGGGTCGGGATCAGCATCGTGTGTGCGAATCGTGGTGCCGGAGTCAAGCGACATCCGATCGATGAATCATTCCGGAGTGTTGGGACGATTCTAAGACTCCACCGCGACGACGCGATGGGCGTACAGGATCACGAACCATTGTTGGCGATTGTTGGTTGTTGGAAACGTTTACCAAACCGCGACTTCAAGAGCGATCACCAGGAAACAGAGGTCGCGTCATCATGCGGTGGGCCGACTACAGTCACCATATCCGGCTTGTGCGTCGTTCCAAACTCAAAGCTAGAAGAACCGACCAGCGTGACCAAGCACGACGAACGGCTAGGATCACCGGGCAACGGCGATCGAGTAGAAACTAAAACCCAAAGGCGCCCGACTCCGTTGCTCCGTGTGCATCCGATTGTTCGCGAGCCCGGGCGTGACGACAGTATGAAGCATCGTCGCTGCTCGCCAGTGTA
>NZ_VSZO01000033.1 GCF_008312935.1 Roseiconus lacunae
TTCCCGTTTCCCAGGGACGTGTCCGTGACAATCACCCTGATCCGGAGAAGCGAGTGACGTTCACTCCGAGCGTGCTTCCGGCTTACCTGCGAAAAACCAAAGCGATCGAAGAATTGATTCCATGGCTTTACCTCAAAGGCGTCTCCACCGGTGACTTCGTCGAAGCGTTGCAGTCGCTCTTCGGAGAGCGGGCGGCCGGTTTCAGCGCCAGCGTCGTTGTTCGGCTGAAAGAGCAATGGAGCCAAGAATATGACCAGTGGAGCAAACGCGATCTGACCGGCAAGCAATACGTTTACGTGTGGGCGGATGGAATCTACGCGAAGGTCCGATTGGAAGATGATGCCAATAAAAAGCAGTGTTTACTGGTCCTGATGGGAGCGACAGCCGACGGTCAAAAGGAGCTCATCGCGGTGCTCGATGGTTACCGGGAAAGCGAACAAAGTTGGACCGAGTTGCTATTGGATCTCAAGCATCGTGGCCTGACGATCGATCCCAAAGTGGCCGTCGGCGATGGTGCCCTTGGATTCTGGGCAGCTCTTCGCAAAGTGTATCCGGCCACCGGCGAGCAACGGTGCTGGGTTCACAAGACAGCCAACGTCCTCAACAAAATGCCCAAGAGCGTTCAGCCGAAGGCCAAGGGCGACCTTCATGAGATCTGGCAAGCAGAGACCAAGGCCGATGCCGAGAAAGCGTTCGACGCGTTCTGCGAAAAATACCAAGCGAAGTACTCCCAGGCATGTG
>NZ_VSZO01000034.1 GCF_008312935.1 Roseiconus lacunae
CCCTCCCCGGCCGCTCAAGCGTCCGACCCTCCCGTAAGCGGGAAGGTGAAGGAAATCGCATTCACTCTCCCCCTGGGAGAGTCGGACCTCCGGCCCGGTGCGAGCCCTCCCCGGCCGCTCAAGCGTCCGACCCTCCCGTAAGCGGGAAGGTGAAGGAAATCGCATTCCACTCTCCCCCTGGGAGAGTCGGGCCTCCGGCCCGGTGAGGGTTCTTCTCTGCCGCCGCTCCTCTCGCAATCGGTCATTGCAGGGGGCCGATGTCGCTGATCGTTACGTCGCCGGTGATTCCGCGCAGCCTAACGGTGATCTGGCCGTGAACCGGATGGGCCAGTGTAATTGCAGCCGTACTCGTCGTGCCGTCAGGATAAAACAGAACTGGCTGGCTGTACCCTTCGGCTTGATTGCTCAGGTTCGCTTGTTGCACTTCGAGTGCCCGCGCCGTCGCGACGACCGCGACCGACTGGACGGTCACGTCTTCGGGCAACGTGACTTCGCGATTGTCGCTCGGGTCTTGAACGAGCGTAACCTGCTGGCCTTGGTCGGCGCCGTTCAGCATTGCGGACTGTGATCCAGTTTGATCGACCGCGTTGACCGAATCGGTCAGCGACACATACGGGCGGACTCGGATCGAGCCGCCTTCGAGCATGCCGTCAAGCATCATAATGCGGCCTTCGCGCATCGCATCGACCCGCGCGAGCATCAATTCTTCGCGGACGATCTTAGCCCCGCGAACGACGCGTCGATCTCCCAACAGCCATGCGATTTGGGGCAGGGCAACCGAAGCGAGCACGCTCATGATCGCCAGCACCAACAGCAACTCCAACAGCGTGAACCCGGGCCGAATCGTCCGAGCATCACGCGATAAACGGGCAATAAAAACGAGAGAGAGTCGACGCGATCGCATTACTTGGAGACAACGATGTCGTCGTCGGAGTTCATTTGACCGTCGATCCCAGCACTGCGGATTTCAAAGGTGTTACCGCTGGCCTTGTATTCGAATGGATTTCCCCAGGCATCGGTGGGGATTTCGTCGATGATCGGCGCGACCCACTTGGCTTTCTTAGCAGAATCCGACGGACCGTCCTTCAGCTCTTCCAGCGACGATGGCATGCCACCGATGCGGATTTGGTACATGTCGATGTTGCTCTTGAGCATCTTCATTTGCGTGGTAGTCGCATCGACATTCGCACTGTCTCGCGTTCCGACAACATTGACCGCCACGATTCCACCCAAGACGACCAGGATGGCGAGCACGAGCAAGAGTTCCAACAACGTGAATCCCGACCGCCGCGACCGGCGATGTCGTGCAGGTTGCGATACTTGAACAGGTGACGGCAAAATGTGGTGTGATTGCATGGGGAAGGCAGGAGCTAATTTGTATGCGAGGATCGAATCGGGGCGGAGAACCACCTTTCGGAGCAACGTTTGTCGGTCGCCGTCGGCGGGTGAAACACGAATACAGATAATATTCTGTTCGGTGCTTTCAAGTCGAAAGCGAGGTCGTGTTCGCAGTCTCGGTGCCACATTGTAATTTGCGGGCCACCTGCCGGTCGACACGCCGTTTCGACGCCCAGGTATATTAACCGACGACTCTTCTGAAAGTTTCGTCATCGATGCCGGATCTTGGCAATCGCCCACAAAATCTGCTGCATCACCGAAGCCCCGCGAGTAGCCGGTGCAGGATTCTGCACACATCACCCGTAGCGGAAGCCGCCGAGGCTTTCGGCACATCGGCTTTCCAAGACGCTCGGCGCGTTCCGCTGCGACCAACACGAAGAAAACTTCTAACTCGCAACTCCCCCCTCGCTCTCGGCGTGTCCGTCGACTGGGGGGCAGTTTTCCGCGTACGACCCCCAAATCCGTGCCAGATTGTCTAGCTTACGCGGTTATTCTGCAGCAGAAATGCTAGAATGAAGCAGACTTCTGAATATTCTGTGGATGGATTCCCTTCGCGAAGCCGCTAGTGAACATGGCATCGGCGAAAGGATTTTGCTTGTCCCTTCCATCGGTTTCTCACGTCCCCTCCACTTTTCGCCCGGATATTTGCTATGGCGGCACGCGACGATTCAGTGATTCGCGGCAGTCTCATCACTTGCCTGATCTTGTTGGTTCTCTCGCTCGCTCTGAACTTCATCCTTTGGAGTTGGGGCAGTGGTCAAGCCGGCGCCCAAGCAAAGGTGAAAGACAGTCTGAACAATGCCCAAAACGGGCTGCGTGACGCCCAGACCCGAAATGATCAACTGATGAAAATGCTCGGCGGGGAGCAGATGACTCAGGATGAACTGAACGCTTTCAAAGAAATGAACAGCGGCGATGCCCAATTCGACACGATCGCGCAGCAGTTCTTCAAAGACATGCAGATCTACGGCCAAGACGTCGGAATCCAAGACCGTCACTACGGAAAACTTGCCGACTACTTCACCGATATCATTCGCGATCGTAATGCCCAGTACAGTACCGCGCGTGACGAAGCCAGCAAAATCCGCACCCAAGCTGAAACGGACGTCAACGCCGCCCGCGCCGCCCAGCAAAAAGCGGAACAGGAACGCGAATCCTTGGCGAAACAGCTCGACGACGAACGAGCCCAATTTGCCGCCGCCCGCAACGACATGGTTACCCAAATGGAGCGGGCCAAAGACAGCAAACGCAAAAGCGAGCTTGCCCTGCAGGAATTGCAACAACAATCGCGTAACGACAAGCAGTTGCTGACCAACCAAATCGCGAACCTGGAAACGACCATCGACGCTCAGAAACTGGAGCTCAACCGGATTCGCGGCGGCGGCCAGTTTGAACAGGTACAAGGCGAAATCCGCTACGTGCTCAAAGACGGCAACATCGTCTCGATTAATTTGGGATCCGCCGATGCACTGCGTCGCGGCGTTACGTTTGGTGTGATCGATCGCGATGAAACGGATCGCCTTCAAGATGCAAAGGTGAAAGCGTCGATTCAAGTCACCCGAGTGCTCGGGCCCCACTTGGCCGAAGCGCGTGTGATCGCAGAACCCGAAATCAGCTCGCCAATCATCGAAGGCGATGCGGTTTACTCGCCGTTCTGGGCTCCCGGCCGAACCGTCAAGATCGCGTTGGCGGGTCCGATCGATCTCGACGACGACGACAAGCCGGACAACGAACAACTTGAAGGTATGATTAAAGCGGCCGGCGCCGAACTGGCGGACAACGGTGAACAAAGTGGCCGAATCGACCCCAGCGTTCGCTTTCTGGTCGTCGGTGAACCACCCAAAATCGGAACGGGCGACGATGCCCGCGCGACCGCCGCAATCGAAGAACTCGGCCGAGCAAAAGAGCGAGCGAACCAAGCCGGTGTGACGGTGATCCCAGCTTGGAAGTTGCAAGCGTTCTTGCGATCGATCGACGACACCCTAACCCAGCCCCTCGGATCGGCAGCCCGATCGGAGGACAACCGGCCTCGCAGTGTCGACGGATCTGTCCGCCGCCGCCCGACCGATTTGCCGTCGATCTTCACCGATCAACGCGGTCGCGTGCAGCGAAACAAAGCACTCTCGGACATCCTCAGTCCGCAGTAGTGCCGTAGCCTCAACGGCCAGTTAGGCCCCCCATAGGCGGCCGCGACCGCCCGACCCTCAGCCTTCACTCTCCCCGCGGGGAGAGTCGGGCCTCCGGCCCGTGTGGGGTTCTTTCCCGAGCCAGACGCACGAGAGCTCCGTTGAAGTTCGATTCTAGGATCAGCCGCATGGCGTTAGCCACGGTTTCGGCGCAAAAACCGGAGCTAACGCTCGTCGGCTGATGACTGAAATCCGTACTTTCAAAGCGTCGCCGCAACCGCCCGCCCTCCCCCCTTCACTCTCCCCGCGGGGAGAGTCGGGCCTTCGGCCCGGTGAGGGGTTCTCTTTAAGTTGCCCGCTTCAGCGCCAGCCACCACCCAGCGTCGCCGCAACCGCCCGACCCTCAGCCTTCAAGCTCCCCGCGCGGAGAGTCGCGTCACCGGCTCGGTGAGGGGCCCGACCACCATCGGTACGAAACCGAGACCTTCAATTTGCCCTACAACGCCTGGACGAACCGCTAAACGCCAAAGCTAGGAGCACTCTGAGCGGCGAACAGACCCGTTCGCTTTGACAACACGACGAAGCACGATAAGCTTGCCGTTCCGCCCCATCTCTTTTGAGGAACCTCCCGATGCTTCCGATCAAGACTGCTTTGTTGTTTGCCCCGAAAACGCTGTCGGCAACGTTTCTGTGTCTCACACTGACAGCCCAAATTTCGACAGCCCAGACGACAACCACACAGGCTGCCACCACCTCCTCGACGGAGACTGACGCGGTGCCATCCAGCCGTGAAACGCGTCTGGCGAACTACCTCAGCGGGACCAAATTCGTCGGCAAGTTCACCGTCGATGGAAAAGACTCGCCGCCAAAAACGGAAACGTACCTGATCAGTTCCTGCGAGAAACTGCCGACAGCAGACCTCTATCGTTTCAAAGCCCACATCAAGTATGGCGACATCGATCAAGAAGTACCGTTGGACCTGAAAGTTCTCTGGTCGGGCAATACTCCCGTGATCACGCTTGACTCATTGTGGATCCCGACGATGGGGACCTTTGACGCACGGGTGCTGATCCAGGCCGGCAAAGAAACCGGGCGTTATGCCGGGACATGGCAGCACGGCGATCATGGCGGGCACATGTTTGGCAAGATCGTTCCTATCGAAAGCGACGAAGCTGACTCACCGACCGACGCCCAAAACGGTGCCCCAGCAAAGGCCGAGCGCTGATGGCCAAGTGGTACGACTACCCGCAGTACTTCGACATGTTGTTTCGCGATGAAACACCGGTCGAAGTGGAATTCTTTGAAGCGGCCTTCAAGCGTTTCGCCGGCCGCAAAGTCAAACGATTACTTGAGCCGGGATGTGGCAGCGGTCGTTTGGTCGTCGCGATGGCCAACCGCGGCTACGACGTCACCGGCATTGACCTTAGCGAGGCGATGCTTCGTTATACGGAACGAAAGCTCAAGCGGCGCGGTTTGAACGCGACATGCGTGCTGGGTGACATGACGGCGATCGAAGCGGAACAGCCTTTTGATGCCGCGTTTTGTACCTACAACACGTTCCGGCATCTGTTGACAGAGAAAGACGCGGTGACCCACCTGCAAACACTCGGTGACGCGATCGCACCGGGCGGGCTATACATTCTGGGGATGCACTTGGTGCCCGAAGAAGAGTACGAAGCGGTGGTGGAACGCTTCACGATTCGGCATGCGGGGACCGAGCTAAAGACAACGATTAGCGTTCCCGAAACCGATTTGAAGAAGCGACTCGAAACGTTGCGCGTCAAGCTAATCGCGAAACGCCGGAGCGGCGAAAAGATCAAGATCGAAAGTGAGTTTCCACTTCGGCTCTACACCCCGACGCAGCTCAAGCGATTGTTCAAGAAAGTCAGCGACCGCTGGGAACTCGCCGAGTCCTACGACTTTGCCTACGACATCGACGATCCCCTCCCCTTCGACAAAGAACTTCTCGAAGGCCTCTTCATCCTCCGCCGCAAGTAGTCACTAGCGGCTAGCAACTAGCTTCTAGCCGCTAGCTTCTAGCAACTCTCTCCCTCCCTACTCACCTTCGGAAATGGTTTCAGCAGCCGCGGTCGCGAGCACCCGGTGCACCAAGCTCGTCGGATGAATGACATCCCAGTAGAAATAGCTAGCTCCTTCCGCCGGCGTGATCAACCCCGCACCAATATGATCGAGTGCCGCGTCGTCGGTATTCGTCAGCCCAAACCACTGCGGGAACACAACTCCGAGCAACGTCAGGTTAAACGTATCGAGTCGATGAATTTCAATTTGAAGTTCGGACTCGAGTGAATTCAGGCGACGATGGAGCAGAGAATTGAAACGCCACGACATGAAATTCATCACCAGCCGCTCGAGCCCACCGTCAATCGCCGGCGTTTCGCCCAGCGGTGGTAGGGACGGAATGAGGAACTCGTCGGCGCCAGCGGCAACCAAGTCGCGGACGTGTTGTTCAATATGATTGACCGCCGACGACGGTGACTGAAAATTCAGCAAGTCATTCGACCCGGCCCAGACGATCGTCAGTTGATTCGGGGACGGCGGCAACAGCGACAAGTACGTTTGAATCTGGACGCCAACGGTCGGGATCAAGGTTCCCGGAGGTGCGTCGAAGATGCCTTCCGGTGGTGCTTTGAACCCAAATCCGGTGCTCGCTCCTCCGACGGCGAAATTCAAAACCTGTGGGGGAGCAAACTGCAAATCAGATTGGAGGAAATCGATCCAGTTCGGGCCGTCACAAAAGCGGCCTTGATAGTAAGGAAAACCGGCAGCGCCGCCAGGCGGGATTCCAGTAGCGGCAAAGCTGTTGCCGGTATCACTCAAGCTATCGCCAAAGACCACCAATTGTGAGTAAGGCGACTGTGCGGAAACCGCAACCGTAGATAGGCAGACCACCAGTCCGCATAACAAGGATCGAATCATTCGAGTACCCCAAGAAGTTGATGTCAAAAACAAAGACATCTGAAAGGGTATCGCCAAGCCCCTCTTGGCTAACCCCAAAACCAAAGATTGTCAAACCTTTCCAGTTGGAGAAAAAGAGAAGCTAGTTGCTAGAAGCTAGTTGCTAGTGGCTCTTCCCTTAACCGCGAGCTACCACTCAGCGGCTCATCTTTCTAGCCGCTAAGCAGGCAAACACGAGTCTTTGGGTTTAAACATCTGGATAACACCTTCCCGCTTGCGGGAGGGTCGGACGAGCAAACGGCCGGGGAGGG
>NZ_VSZO01000035.1 GCF_008312935.1 Roseiconus lacunae
GCAATGGGCCGACTGCGGTTATCCTATCCGGCTTGTGCGTTGATCCGAACTTAAAGCTAGAAGAAACAACGAACGTGACCAAGCACGACGAACGCCGGCCATCACCGAGGCCGCGCGAACGACTCAGATCAAACCGATTGACCTGACTCGCGGCCTTCGTGTGCATGGCATTGTTCCCCGCAATTCTAATGTCGGCCATCGTGCGCAGCCACCATTTCGCAGGCCGTCGGAAACCAGTACGACTCGATCCAGTCTTCGCCGAGCGGTGCGATTCGGTCAACATCCCAGCCAGCATCGCGCATCGAATAGAGCATTGAATCCGCTGCCGCTGCGTTGGTCGAGTGTATGACCGCAGGAGCAATTGGTTTGCGTGTCACCAAAAACGCCGAGACATCACAGCCGTCACCCGGATCGGGGTCGTCAGGTGAGTCCGTGAACAGATCGTGGTCGAGGCAAATCAGATCAGGAACGCGACCGAGACAGGAATAAGCGTCGATGAATTCTGGAGCAGTTCGATGCACGTCCAGCGTTACCGCGGGATGGTGAAGAGCCAGAACGGCACGGAAACGCGAGATGCGATCCAAGTCGTCTTCTAGCATCACGAGAAAGTTCACGATTAGCGTGCGGTCTCTTCAGTCGGGGAACGGTGACGATCACGTGGTCGCCGCGGTTGACGAGCCACTCCAACAACCTCAACTCGGCGGCTCACGTGCATCGATTGGTTCGTCGATTTAC
>NZ_VSZO01000036.1 GCF_008312935.1 Roseiconus lacunae
TGGGCATTGGTATCTACACAAGTTTTAGCTTTTCGTAGACTGCACTGGATGGAATTAATCTTCCGCGGATGGAGCCGCGGCTGCAACGTCGGTACTTGCAACTGGTGCAAGAACACATGAAATCTGCTAACAAAAACGCGGCCGGACCATCGCTCAAACCGGGAGAAAACCAAGCGTTCTCCGCGACCCAGGCAACTTGGCGGTTCCTATCCAACCCCAACGTGACGCTGCTCGATTTGATCGAGCCATTGCGAGAGGTGGGCCGACAAGCCGCTCAACTTTCGCCTTCTGATTATGTGCTCTTGGCTCACGATTGGTGCAAAATTGACTACAAAAGCCACACATCAAAGAAAGATCTTCGCCAAATCACTCATGAACACGACATCGGCTACGAGATGTCGACCTC
>NZ_VSZO01000037.1 GCF_008312935.1 Roseiconus lacunae
TGGGCATTGGTATCTACACAAGTGCGAAGGGGAGAGCTTTGGCTTTGAGCCGTTTGAGTGTACCTATATCGACGTCGGGTGACTCCAAAATATCGGTCACCGAAAGTAGTACCATCATTCCCGCCAATAATGCTGGCGGAGTCGACTCGACACCATACTTCATCTGTCGCCCGCTCAGTCGAATCAGAATGCGTTTTGTCTCGGCAGCTTCGTCGCTCCTATCGTTTTGTAGTTGCATCACGGCAACGCATGCCATCGATGCAACCAAAATTCGACGCGCAATCGCCTCACCGCTCTGCTGTTGCCACAGCTCCAATTCCTGGCCGTGGCTCTTGAGCAGCTTGAAATACGTCTCGATTAGCCAACGCCAGTAGTACCATAGAGCGATTTGGTAGCCGCTGATTGATGCATCAAACACATTGCAAAGAAGCGTCCACTGCGCTAGCACGTAATCGTTCTCGTCAAGCAATCGCGTGACCACCAAACGTACTCGGATTGGATCGCCGCTGACCTGACGCTTTTCACCATCGATCACTTCGCTGTGCGGGCGATGCAGGACGACCTCTGTTTCAGCGACCTCCTGAGTCACCGTTTTGCCGTGATAAAGTGCATCACCGCAGGCCTCAAAAAGAATTTCGCGATCAAAATGCTCTTCGATTTCGGAAAGCAAAACACTTTCATCATTCCACTTCACTCGGCGATCATCGCAACGAACGAGAAACAGATGCCCCTTTTGGTCCCACTGACGCATCCGCCCTAGTGTGTCGGCTTCTCGATCGATCACATGGACGACCTTACGGTCCAGGCCCCAATCACCGGACTCGTTCATCGTGGGCGTCACTTCGTCGAGACGATGGTCGTCCATCGCCGGCCGATCGATTGCCGTTGAATGGACCGCGTTACCCGTTTTCAGATGCATCTGCATTGGAGCTAACGAAGCTCCGCTGGCAGCATCGATCAACAA
>NZ_VSZO01000038.1 GCF_008312935.1 Roseiconus lacunae
TGCGATCTCTAGAATCGCTAACGGTTCTTCGATGATCGATGGTTTTGTTCCGTGCTCAGAAGAAGCTCATCGCCTGTCGATGTTGCTTCAGATCGCAGACGGTTTGACAGATGGCGACTAACCAACGCCTGATGGGAGCGGCGCTTGGCACGCTACACTCCAATGTCGCCAATCGCTATGTCACGTGACCTCTGTTTCCTGGGATTCGCTTTGGGTGTCACGGAGCAATTGTTCGTATTGGATGCGAGGTTGTTCTTCGATTCACTTGATTTCACACACAAGCGGATGTGGACAACCGACGCCTGACGGGGATGCCGAATTTCCTCTCATGCTTCCAATCGG